>JAAYJY010000037.1 GCA_012522705.1 Syntrophomonadaceae bacterium
CGCCGAACGTCGCACCGATCTGGCCCACATCGGGTCTATCGATGATTTTAAAAAGATCTGGAACTCCTCCAAAGCCCGCAAATTCCGCCGGGCTATCAAAAAAGATCCCGATGCCTTCCCGTTTTGCCGGGAATGTATCTGCCGTGAGCCCGACTTCAAGAACGCCTATTTCGATTCCACCGTACTCAGGCCGGTCCCTCCTCAGGGATAGGGACCCAAGCGTATGCGAGGTGTTAAAATGGTGAAGGCAAACCTGGTCCGCCGCGTCTTGTCTTTATGGGGATCCTGGTACAACGACAACCTATACTACCGGTATCATCTGGCGGGCCGCCCGCCGGCCCAGCGCTTGGCTCTGCGTCTCCTGCTGCTGCCCCCGGCGGCCTTCATAACAGCCTATCGCCGTTTAAGCGGCCAATTCGAACTGGTGCGGGTGGAGATGTCCATCACCGCCCGCTGCACCTTGCGGTGCCGGGACTGCTGCAACCTGATCCCTTGCTATGAAAAGCCGTCCGATCTTGATACCACCCGCCTGCTCCAAGACATCGACGACTTCCTGGGCAATGTGGACCGGGTCTGCCGCTTCGTGGTCATGGGCGGGGAACCTTTTCTGCATCCCGGGCTGGCCGCCATAATGATCCACCTGATCAAACACCCCCAGGTAGATATCGTACATCTGTTCATCAATGCCACCATCATGCCGGCCGGCGAGGTCCTGGCCCTTGTGGGTCACCCCAAGGTTTACCTGACCATCAGCAAATATCCCCGCGGGCTGTCCCGCCGGGATAAAGAACTGCAAGAGGCTTTGAAACAAAGGGGGGCTCGCTATATCGTCACCGAGAACAACTGGAGGGACATGGGCGGGTTCGACCCCGGGCTGGATGACAGCCCCCAGGAACTGAAGGAACGGTTTGCCTCTTGTTCGATAAACATCTGCCACAACATTATCGATGGAGCCTACCATCTATGCGCCCGCTCCGGCCACGGCCAGCGGCTGGGTCAGTTTCCGCCCGACCCCAACGACAGTGTGCCTTTCCGGGGCCGGCATGATCCCCGCGAGTTTCAGGAAGGACTGCGGCGCCTGCTGGCCAGGGACTATATATCCGCCTGCCGCCAATGCCACGGTGGTGCTGGGCCAGTGGTCCCGGCAGCCATCCAGATGGGCCGGCCCGACCACTGCCTGAAGAGTTCGGACCAGGCAGCCGAATAGGCCAGGTCGGGCAGCGGAACAGGTCAGGCCCGCCCGCTGATACTTTTCACCCGCTCCCAGCTGGTTCTGAACATGGCCCGGTCGGTTATCCAATTGCCCAGCAACACCATTATCAGGACATATACGGCAACCCCGCCGGTCCAGATGATCCATCCCCGGAAGCCGGCAGTCTCAATCCGCAGCCAGAATCCGAAGGGCAGGGCGGCCAGCAGGGCCAGGACGGCGTTGATGACGATGCGGCGGGCGGAACGCCACAGGGATTGGCCGGTTATGTGTCGGGCCGTATACCATATGCTGTCCAGGGTGCGATAGGCGTAAGAACACACCGAGCCCAGCAACACCCCCACTATCCCCCAGTACTGGACCAGGCTCAAAGAGACGGTCAGATTGATCAACGCCTCCAATATGGCCCGGCGCTGGGTTTCCCGGAAATGGCCGGAAGCAAAGATGAGGGTGCTGGAGGGGGTCCGCAAATTATTGGCCACCCCGATGATCAGAAATAGGAGCGCTATATCGGGGCGGATGTAGTTGGTATCGGTAAAGTTGGCGGCATAGACGTTGATGAAAGGCATGATCAACAGCCCCGTGCAGGTGTAAGCCCAGGTCAGGGCGGCATAGTAGATATACTCGTAGTTGTCATAGGTATTGCGCAGCAGGTCTCGGTCCTGACCGGCGATGATCTCCCCGAATCCGGCGCGCATACCGGCGGAGAAAACCCCCACTATCATTCCTACCGCCGCGAAAACCATATTATAGACGATGTACACGCTCACCGCCTTTAGGCCGCTGAAGATGGTGATGACCACTACGGGTGAATTGAGCACGATTATGCCTGCGATCTGATGAGTCAAGGCCGACCAGCGGTTGTCGATGGCCGAGAAATCGGGCTCATCATGGCCGGATAGCTGGGGATAGTGCACATTCACATATCTCCTGATAACGAAGAGCCGGGATACATAGATGAGGGTGGCAGCAGTCTGCACCACCAGAACATGGCAGCCGGCCAATATCAGCCCGGCCGTGATCAGAGCGTTCAGGGCAGCGGCGGCGGCCTGGATGTAGAAGATGACATGACCCTTCTGATCGGCGAACAACAGTACCCGGTCGCTGGCCACCAGGGCGAATTCCATCAAGGCCCCTCCGCCGATGACCAGGGCCATCAGGAAGGAGACCATCAGCTCCATCTCGTTTCGGACCAGCCATGGATACAAGGCCGCTATGGCCAGTAAGCCGCCGGCGAAGAAGTAACTGGATTTTTTATAAAAGATCCGTGTGGCCGCCAATAAGCTTCTTACTGCTTTATTATCCTGCCGGGCCAGCGGCGCATATAAAGCAACTATGGAAGCCGCGCCCACACCGCCTCCCACCAGGCTCAGATAGCCGATGAACTGCTTGAGCGAACCGATCATCCCGTTCATTTCAGAGCCGTAGTGGCCGATAAAGAGCGCCGGCAGAATGAAACCGCTGGCGGCGGTCACCAGCTGCAATACCAGATTGGCGATCATATTGTTGGCGGCTTTGGCTGTTCTCATTAGGGGTTGTCCTTCCGTGAGGCAGTTGATAGTTGGCGTTGGTCCAAGTTTTTGTATGGTCTGCCCCACATACCTGTTTCAAAAAGCACCAGGCCCCGGTTGGTGATAAGTTCGTCACTTGCTCCCTACTATTTTATATAAGTATTGCGGAGCCGGCTAGCATGGAATACCGCGCTAGGAATAGGGGGCGACTAAGGGGCGTCCGAACATTCTCCCCGTCGGGCAGGGAGGCTGCATAGAAGAGCATGGAGATGATGATCCGGCCAATTTGATGTCTGGATTAACCTGGGCGACTTTCTTAAGTCTGAAGGCCATAAACTTGCGATGGTAAATCCGTTTCATGTCAAACGGACCAAAGAGTTGGATGATAACAGCCCAACCAAGAACGACAGAAAAGACCCGAAGACCATTGCCATGCTGGTTAAAGATGGACGCTACCGCGAAGTTTATATCCCGGAAGACGTGTATCAGGAATTGCGCGAGGCGGTGGCCGAACGCGACCGTCTGGTGCAGAGGCTGATATCCATCAACAACCAGGTAACCAGGTGGCTAGATATCCACTTTCCAGAATTCCAGACTGTCTTCAAAGACTGGCGGCGTCAGGCGGCGTTCTTAACATTGCGGCACTTATCTACCCCGGAGAAGATCGCAACAGCCGGTGTGATGAAAATCTTAGCAATCTGGAAGCAGTCCATGAAGCGTACAGCAGGCGTAAAACGAGCCCAGGAACTGGTGGAAGCAGCTAGTGTAAGCATTGGCCGTAAAATTGGCCTGATAGCAGCAGAGGTCAGCCTGCAGAACCTTTTAGATGAACATGAGCTCTATGTTAAGCACTACGCAGAGCTGGAGCAGCTGATGATGGAACTGCTGTTACAGGTTCCCAATGCCGGGAAGCTGCATCAGATCAAAGGAGTGGGCCTGATTACGACAGCAACCTTTGTCGGTGAAATAGGTGATGTAAGTCGATTCCAGGATCCACGTCAGATTCAGAAGCTGGCGGGACTCAACCTGGTGGAAAACAGTTCCGGAAAGCATAAAGGTAAAACCAGGACAAGCCGTCGGGGAAGAAGGCGTTTGAGACCTGGCCTATTCATGGCTATGATAACGATCCTGGCGAAGAATCCGGAATTCCGAATGCTTCACCAGAGGAACCTAACCAGGGCTACCAACCCGTTAAGCAAGATGCAATCGGTGATTGCACTGTGTGGCAAGCTAATCCGCGTATTTTATGGAATCTTAAGAACAGGTGCTAATTACAGCGCGGAGAAAATGCTGGGTGACATTGAACGTGGAATGAGAACGGCTGCATAAGATCCGAATATTTCACAAGGTTCAGAGTTGCCAACGCCGCTGGAGCTTACAAGAACCAGAATTAGAAAATACCAAACCATTGAAAACGAAGAGCCGGGACAGTCAGGTTGAATTAGTCCCTGAGGGCATAGACCCAGCAAAGGAGCATGACTGACGTTCCACCTCTTGGATAGGCAGGACGAACATTAGCAATGAAATTATTTTTTAAGGTTTCAACACTGTTTAATTCTTCCGCCATTTTATTGAAGTCTTCAATCAATACTTCAATTTCATCTTTTTTACCATCTTTTCTTAGCGACTCTACTCTAACGCTGAAATCACCTTCCGTTATCTGACGGGCAGCTTCGGCGATTCGTCTTATTGGCTTTCCATAAACATATCTTTTGAATACACCGAATAGGAGTGTAAAAATCAAAGACGTACCTAATAAGTAGTAGCCTAATGTGCCGATTAAAGGAAGCGTTTGACCTAAATAGCCTATTATGATAAATGTCTGACCGACTATTAATAGGGAAATAACCGCAAATGTTGTTAAATAAACGCGGAACGAGATCAGGCTTGCATTTATACGTTTATCCCACTTTTTTTTAGACTTAGGTTTTTTCACCTCAACACCGCCTTATATCCAAAGCCATGCACTGTAACGATTTCAAAATCCTTGCACTCTGAAAATTTATTGCGCAGCTTTGTAATATAGACATCTACTGTTCGTAATCCGGTGTCATTCTCAATTCCCCAGTATTCGTCAATAAGCTCACTGCGGGTAAAAATTTTTTTCGGGTAAGACAGAAGCTTACATAGAACATTAAACTCTTTTGCAGAAATAGGAACTTCCACTCCGTCAAGATAGGCGCCCATTTCATCTTTTACGAGGGTCAAACTGCCAATTTCAAGTCGATTCTCGTTTGCGATATTGGCACGTCGCAATAAAGCTCCTACACGCAAAACCATATCATCCATATCAATCGGTTTTACCATGTAGTCATCAATGCCAACACAAAAGCCTTTTTTCTTAGAAGAAAAATCATCAAGAGCAGAAATAAACAAAATAGGAATAGTCCTGTTTTTTCCTCGAATTGTCTTGGCAAATTCAAAACCATCCTCACACGGCATCATGATGTCCGAGATGATAAGATCATACAAGTTACGATACATAAGGTCTTATGCTTCGGTTGGATTTAACCTCCCCCTCGCCGTATAAACGTTATTGTTAAGATAAGTACAGACGATTTGGTGAAACCTTGCGCTATTTTATATAAGCGTATGGTTTTACACACTCCAAGTTCAATTTCTGGAGAAGGGTGGAAATGGACCCCGATAGTTTGATTGCCTGGAGTATATTCGATGCTTTCCACGCGGTTGCCTACCAAAGGTGGATAAGGCTAAAATGCCGCGTTAAGTTTGTCTACACTCGAAAGAAATCCTTGTATTTTGGATAGTAATAGCGGCTCATCAAGGCAGTCTCGGGATAATCCCAGAATTCGATTTCATAAGATCGGTCGTAAGTCTCCCTTGTTTTCTTAATCTTGGTCATATTCACAACAAAAGAACGATGGACCCGTACGAAATCAGCGCCTAATATATTCTTGACTTCATCCAGACCTTTTCGTACTTCCCAAATAGCCTCAAGAGAATGAATTATCGTTTTGTGATTACCGGCTTCGATAAAAATAATATCGCTATGATTAATGTGTATCATTTCATTCTTGACCCGGATCGTAAGCACCCCGGACGGTTTTTGCTTTACCTGTTCGAGTCGGCACACGATTTCTTCGATCAATTCTTTGAATTGGGAAATTCTAATGGGTTTGAGCACATACCCATATGGATGAACATCAAAGGATTCCACGGCGTATTTGGAATACCCGGTTACAAATACGATGTACATATCATTATTTAACTGATCGATCCCACGGGCTACGTCCAGCCCGTTGGCTGTCTGTCCGGCCAGTTCGATATCCAGCAGAGCGATTTGAGGTTGGTTCTCTTTAGCCCAAGCATAAGCTTCCTCACCACTAGAAGTGGTGAAAATATTCGTTATCTCCGGTATTACGCTTAAGATCTGCCGTATAAAATCTCTATTGTATTCCTCGTCTTCGAGAATAAGAGCATTAATCATCAGAAATCAAAACCTGCCCTTTAATCGGAATAGCATTATTATTTTGGAGCCATATTCCAACTGGTGAAGTCATATCGACTTTTATTGCCCGGGATAATCACCATAAGGGTGGTATGCTGGCCCGATACGACCTCAACCTTTCCTCTATATTGGCTAACCAGTTTTTGCACTATATACAGCCCATATCCCCTGCCTATAGATTCTTTATGGGTAAAGCCTGCTTCAAATACCCTTTGTCGATCATCTCTGCTGATTGTGGCGCCGTTGTTACGGATTGCAACCATGAATTCACCATTTTGATGATCAAGCTCCAGTTCAACCCATGGCTGCTCCTTATCCTGCAAAGCCGCTTCTATAGCATTATCCAGAATATTGCCGACAATACTGCAAAGGTCCCATGGGTCAATTTGCAGAGAAGTAAAATCATCAGATGTACTCACATGGAACTCAATACCCTGGGATTTAGCCAGGCTAAGCTTACTGTTCACCAGACTATTAAGCGCAGGATGCGGAATAAATACACCTTGATCGGTGTTCCAATAAGTCTCGGCTATACCGTCGATGTACTGCTTGGCCTGGTCGATCCGATTAAGAAAGATCAATGACTGCAACGCCTGTATATGCCGCCTGAATTCATGCTTTTCAGTATGCATGTCAGTCATGAGGCTTTCATTTTCCTGGAGATGCTCTTTCATTAATCTGATCTTCATACTCTCCTGGGCTTTACTGTATAAATCCCTTATGACAACGATACTCAAAACGGCCAGGGCAATGATCAAAGCTTCCCAAAAAGGCAGTCCGGCTCTTATCGACGCAATGTTATCGCTGGCTTGAATTATTGTAATTAAGATAACTGCAACTAAGGTTTGGGAGAGGATTATGAATATTGATAAGACATCCCTTTTTGGATTCACCTATAACTTCCTTTCGTCGCTTAGATCGTATAATATCCATTCATATTTTCTAACCAAGAGTAATATCAAAGCTATTATCAATAATGTAGGAATGAAAATGACAAAATTCAACCAGGGATGTACAGACAAATCAATAACATTCTTCGCTATTAATCCTAGGCCCGCACACGTGGCCAAATTTTCGATGGCGCCCGTAATCATAGCCCCGCACATAATAGCGACAAAGCTGTATATGATTTCGATTTTGGCGAGCCAGGCAATTGTCAATGCAGTAATAATTATTAGCAAAACCGTAGTAGTACCTGGAATAATGGTGATTCGAGGCAAAATACACGAAATAATACCCATACAGGCTGCCACTATTATTGAATCCCGCCAGCCAACCTTAATGTTGAAAAGCGAAAAACCAGTCTGAATTATCAAAAAAGTTTCGGGAATGGATATAAACAAAATAACGTACCAAGGAATGGGAAACATCAGAAGACTTCTCCAAACAAATTTCTTCAAAGCTAATACATGGATTATTAGACACAGTATCTAGTAATCCCTGCCTTATTTTTGGGCATTCACGCTCAATAACCGGGTATTCGCGTCACAAAAGCGGCTATTCGCGTCATTTGGGAGGGATTGGATGATGAAGAAAAGAATTGGATGGGTAAAGAAATGTGTGTAGGAGGTCATCATATGGCCGAGTATTGAGAAATCCTTCGGCTGCATAGCCAAGGAATCAGTCAGCGGGCCCAAGATATCAAATTTAGGGAAAGAGAAGAAATGAAAGGAGTGGACAATGAAAAGAATAATTGCTTTAACGGTGCTATCGTCTCTTATTTTATGTTTTGCTATTAGTTCTATTTCATTCGCCTGTACGGGGTACAATAATTATCTAAGTGCCGAAAGATATGCGTATCCCCTGGATGGAGACGATGCCTATGCGAAAACCTATGGCACTTCTTGTGGAAGTAGCTGGAGTAATACATTAGTAGCCACCTTGGAGATAAAATACGAGGAAGATGGTGTCAATTACTGGACTGATCCAGTATCAAGTACCAAAAGCAATAGTTCAGTAGCCAGTGTTTCCGATTCGGTACCTTCTGATACTGGAATTATGGCATCTTCGTATCATACCAACTATTGCAAACGTTGCTCTCAATACTTATGCCAAAATAAAAATCAAACTGATTATTTTTGATTGACCCATAAAGCATAGTTCATCTCTTTCCCCAATTAATTATAAACGTATTTTGCATTCGGAAAAAGAGTTCTTGTAATGGAAAGGTAGATTGATGATGCGTTTTCTATTAATGCTGGTTAAAAATATCACTTGGTTCATTAGGAGAGAGCCATTGATATTTTTAATCATGGTCCTAGGCTTGGTCGTATCATTTATTGCGCTTATTTTTCTTCATATAGATAGTTTGGAAAGCTACGTCAACCGCGATAAATATGCTTTGAAAGAGTATAAGGTGTTTTTTAACACAGCAGATATAAGATCGGTCACCGTTTTTTTAAATGCTATCCTAAATGATTCTAATCTACCTCAAATAGAGAGGTTATTTGTTAATACATATATACAGGATGGCGACTATATATTAAGCGGTTTTTATGGGAGCAAACTTGGATATGATATAGAAGTTGGAAACGGTTTTCAGGATAATAATACTATAAAAAATCCTGTTCTAGTATCAAACGTTTTCTTAAACCCGAATGATTTGATCAATATAACAAATGCCAGTTTTAGAATCATGGGGCAGGAATATAAAGTGATAGGTGCTGGTGAATTTGGCGTTAATGATAAAGTAAAAAACGCTCCAGAGGCAACTAATTTCGGCTATCCAACACGTCAGGTTATTATCCCTTATAGCGAATTCCAAGAAATAGCCCCGGATTGCTCAATGGTAAATATTCGTTTCGAACACCCCCTCTCCTCAGAGGAAGAACGGTATCTTAAATCTGAATTTAACTGTCGTTTCTCCAATGAAGTCCTTACTATTCCAGTATCAGGTGTAAAAAAACACTCAACGGATATCTACATAACCTTGTTTATTATTGCCTTGGGAATGGGATTAAGCTTGGTTAATATTATTGCCTTGTTTCGTTATTGGATCGAGCGCAATTGGAAGAAATATTATACTTATAAACTCTGTGGAGCTTCTGGTATTTGGATTTATGGGCTAATTACCTGTGAGTTGATCATAGTCAGCATAGCTTCTTTTTTTGTTGCTTTACTTATATATGATCTGATACTCAGGAGAATAATGACCGATAATTTCGTTTACTATCAACTAGATTTCACAAAAATCCTGTTACTAATGGGAATTAGCGTGCTTGTAAGTTTTGTTCTTGTTCACCCTACGGCTAAAAGAGTTGCTCAGATGATGCCACAAGAGGTGAAACCTTGATTTAGTTTTTTATACTGCTATCTGATTGGGGGACCGAGTTTGAAAAGCGTTTATATTGTATGTCACAGTATCTGGTCCAGCAAAGGGAAAATATCAATTCTGGCGATGCAGATATTTCTGGCTTGCTTGATATTCAATCTGTTGCTTAGTAGGTTCATGTATCTAGATCAAGTTCGAGAAATTATCTGGTCATCAAACCTGGATCATGCAGTTCTTTTTAGCCCGGCTGCAAGATTCAGTGGAGTAATTGTGGAAAAACTTCATGGTGAAGATACTGATTCTGATTCATCCAAGTATGCGGCTTATTTAAAAATGAAGGATAAAATATCCTCTTATTCAGGCATTATTTCTTTGGGAACCATTAGGAGCATGAGTTCTGATCAAGATAGTTGGATCATTGATGAGAAAAACGGTGGAAAACTACCTATATACTATGAGGTCTATGATGAGGCTCTGCTTAAGAATTTTAGCCTGCCTCTGGCCGAGGGAATGCTCAGCGATCTTTTGGAAAAGGGAGATAAAATTCCAGCTATTGTCAGTGCACCGCTGGCTAAAGAACATGGGGGAATGGGATCAAATATTAATTTTACAATTTCTCAACAGGGGAAGGAATACACTGTAAATATTAAAGTTGCAGGCATATTTGACCAAGATTATTTCACCTATACACTTCCAGGAGGAGGAGGGGCGGGCAAATTACTCATGCTAAATAAATTAGTAAACCGCACGAAAGCCCAAGAACATGATTATTTCTGTATACTGCCTCCTCTTATGCTCGCTAATAACACCCAACCGATTACTGTGGAGAATACGGGTTTTATCTGTTTCGCTAACGAGTCTGTGAAATTGAATGATGCGTTAATAGACTGGAACAGACAGGCTAAAGCTGACGGATTGGGTTTTTTCACTACATTCCAGGATTTGAATGCGAGACAGATAAATTTTACCTTGGACAAAAATCTAAAATTAGTGGCATTGGGATTTATTCTTTTCATAGTATCCGCGGTTGGGATTGGAGGTTTCAACATCTTTAGACTAATAACGGAAAAAAGAACCTCCGCTATTTTCTTCATGCTAGGAATGGACTGGGCTACCTATATGCGCTTAGAAGCTTTGAAGAACTGTGTTATCGTTACTGTACCAGCTAGTCTTGCGTTGGTTATAACCGAGACTCTTTTTTCAGATAGCGATAATAATTTAAACCAGATGCTTTTTGGCTCAGCCAATATCATGGGAACCTGTCTCATAATTTTGTTATTTACAATTATTTCAGTAATCATATTTCACTTTATGACTAGAGA
>JAAYJY010000038.1 GCA_012522705.1 Syntrophomonadaceae bacterium
GTGGGTGTTGGGACCGCGGGATTATTCAGCCCAATTTCCAGGATGGCCTGATATCCTGCCCGGAAAGGGACGATATCATAGTCGGGATAGGCGTCCCGCAGTTCACAGAATATGTTTATACCCTCGGCATCCAGATCACCGAAGTAAAAGATCTTGTCCCTCAAAACATCTATACCATATGCACCGATAAAGCCAAAACTGCTGATGATCTTTTTGCCCTCACCATAGATCAGCATATCGGCCTTGATAATCGAGGAAACATCCATGATGCAGCGCTTGAAGGACCAAAAGGTGTCCTTGGTTTCGATGATGTACACATCCCGGGCTTCTCCACCATAAAAGGCCGGGGTTTGAAAGCTGAAGAATGGTTCCACCGTCTCCGCGCATCCCAGATCAGCATAGTTCAAGCCCAGTTTTCGCAGGACTATCTCGCCCCGGCTCCTGCTTTTTCCGCCGCCCTTGAAAAACTTTTCATCCCCGAACATTTGATAGGCCCGCTCATTGACCGTTATCATGACCTTACCATGATCTTCATGGGCAAGGAAATCCATAATGGCAGCGATTACGGGCCGGTCATGCAAAAATTCTCCTGGGTTCTTGATATAGTGATCGATGGATGCCGGCGGTTGGATACTTCTGATGATTTCCATCTGCAGCTGCTCATCTTCATGGGACGGGGTCCTATTGATGCGGTATTTTTGATGCAAACCCTGTGGAGTGTAAGGTTTCCTGCCCATCGGCACCATTACTTGCTCGGCCACCAACTGCTGCACCGCCTGGCTGAAGGCCGCCTGTCCCCGGGGACTCTGAAGAAAAGCGGGCATCTCCGCACTCATTCGTTCAGCCCTGGCATGCAGACTATCCAGGGGAAGACTGCTGCGGGGCCATTGGCCGACTTCTTCTTTTAGGACCATATATATTTCGTGGTGGTCCGGCCCGCTCAAGGTCACGTCCTGCCTCCCCAATTCTTGCCGATAGCTCTTTACAGACTATTATAACAGTAATGGCTATTTAACAAAGACCGCTCGCTGGCCTTTTTCCAAAGAGCAGGCTAGAATGTATGTAATGAGAGAGTTCCAAATAATGATGGGGGGGGAAAGAAATGAACAAATTCGTCATCTTTGCTTTCAACGGGGAGCTGATGTGTTTCCTGCATGTGCTGCTGAATGCACTGGACATGGACAGTAAAGGGATGGAAAGCAAGATCGTCATCGAAGGGCAAGCGGTCAAACTGGTGCAGGAGATGGAGGAAGGGAGAAATCCTTTGTATCTGAAAGCCCGGGAGAAGGGGATTATCGCCGGGATATGCAAGGCCTGTTCGGCCAAATTGGGAGTGCTGGAGTATAACCAGAACGTGGGCCTGCCCATGTTGGACGACATGAGCGGGCACCCTTCCATGGCCGCTTTCATCGCCCAGGGGTATCAGATCATAACTCTATAGGCTGGCAATGGATTGAACATGCGGCTGGTAGTACGACATCTCACCAAAGGGCTGATCTTCCGGAGCAGTCTGCGGCTGGTTCCTTCTCTGGCCGGGACCATCATGCCGTTTTTCTGGCAGCTGATCAACCTCTACGGCACCTTACCCGCAGTTATAATCATTTTGGGCGTTTCTCAACTGCTCATCGTAAGTATGGCCGCGCTCCTATATCCTGTGCTGTTTTTCCAATTGCGCTTCATCCAGGTATATGGTCTGGCGGCACTGTTTATGGCCGCAGCTGTGATGACCTGGTTGTTTATGAACAGATCCGTCCATCAGCAGGCCGATTTCCAACTGGTCAAACTGCAATTCTCCACCCGCACCGCTTTGCTGTCCTTGGGTTTGCTGCTGTGCCACCGCCTGACGCCTCTCCCGGTTTCCCCTAGCACTACATTCTGGGACGTGCACTTGAAACCCAGCTTGGCCGGAAATCTAAGGACGATAAGCCGCCGGGAGCTCGGTGCAGCGGTTCGCCACGATTACCAACAGGCTCAAGCCTCGCTGCCCAATGCCATATTATTCGGCTGCTCCCCTGGCTCGTTCAAGCATATATTGAGGGCGGCCGGGCTTCAGGAGTCACAGTTTCATATCATGGACACCATCATTCCCATCAGGCATGCGGAGATATTCGGGCTGAAACGGCCATTCTACTTCTATATCATTTCTCTCTCCCCGCCCGTCAGCGGACTGGAGGGCCAATCCCGGGTCCCTGAGTCATAACCGGCAAATCTATCATGGGACAGGCTGAGTTATAATAAAGGTATACGGACATAGACATAGCTTACGGAGGCTGATTCATAATGCTTGAATATGTCGGCAATGTCCATTTGCACTCGACCTTTTCCGACGGCACCCTTACAATTGCGGAGATAGCCCGGATAGGCGCCAGGAACGGCATGGATTTTTTGATCATTACCGATCATCAAACTCTGGCCGGTTTGGAGCAGGAGCAGGAAGGTTATTATGATAAAACTCTGGTGCTGATCGGTATGGAAGTGAATCAGCGTAAGCATCATTATCTGGGTCTAAATATTAATACCGTAGTCGCTGACAATGATTGTTATCCACAGCAGGTGATCGATGCCGTAAATGATCAGCAGGGCATCGGGGTGATCGCCCATCCGATCGAGAAGGGTTCCAAGTTTTACTATGACGGTCTGACCTTTCCATGGATTGATTGGTCGGTACAGGGTTTTCAAGGTATTGAGATCTGGAATCATCTATCCCGCTGGCGCGATGAAATCACCGGTATATTACCCGGTCTGCTGCTGATGCTCAGACCGTCACTATCTCTGCATAACGGCCCTTATCGAGAGGTTCTAAATATTCTCGACCGTTACCAAACCCAGGGACACCCTGTTTTTGCCTATGGAGGTTCAGACGCGCATGGTATACGATTCAAGCTGCCGCTGCTCAACAAGGAGATCGGCTCGGGTGAAGAGGTGTTCCGTTCCATCAATATGCATATCCTGCCCGAGCAACCTGTACAGGGGGACTTGACTCATGACCGCGATCTGGTTTACCAGACTCTGGCCAGGGGAAAGAGTTGGGTCGGCTGTGACTATTATCTGGATAGCCGGGGCTTTCGTTTCGCGGCTCAGAGTCCGCGGGGAAGGTGGGGGATAGGAAGTACCCTCCCCTATCATGATGACCTGGCTCTGCAAGTCAAGACTCCCCGCCCGGCCCGGGTAAGATTGGTGCGCAACGGTAAGCTATGGACCTCCAGCCAGGGCCGCAAGCACCGGTTTCATGTGAATCGTCCCGGTGTCTACCGGATAGAAGCTCTGCATCGCCGGGGTTGGAAGTGGCAGCCCTGGATATTTTCCAACCCGATCTGGATCAGTTAGGCAACCCCAGGCGCGGAGGCACGGGGCTACGCTCCTTATTATTATGTAGCGTTCCACACCAAGCCAAATATGATCATTTGCACGAAAACTACAACTACTTGCAGGAATTTTATCCAGATGTTTCAATTTTTCTTTTCTTATTCAAATTAGAGCCAGGAAATCGTATTATTATTGTAAATACATAAGAACTGGGGGCGAGAGGATGAACAAAAAGTGGGTCAGGTTGGTCCTGGTGGTCTTGTCGGTCTTCGTCTTATCGGTATTGGCGTCAGGATGCGGCAAAGCGGCCGAGAAGGCCTCGGAACAAGCCGCCGAGAAAGCTATCGAGAGTGCCACCGGCGGAAAGGCTCAAGTAGATCTAAGCAAAAATGAGGTCACGATCAAGACCGAGGAAGGCAGTACCAGAATAGGCGGCACTAATCAATGGCCAGCTAAGATCCCTTCTGATGTTCCCAAATTCGAGAGCGGCAAAATATCTTCAATCATGGAAAGTACCCCGACCGAAGGCGGTTACCAGGTGATGGTGGGAATCGAAGAGGCGTCGAAAGCCGATGTGGAGAAATACAAAGAGCAGCTGGAATCTGCCGGGTGGCAGATAACCAGTACAACCGTAATAGAGGGCAGCTACATGGTCACGGCTGAGAAGGATAATCGGACCGTAATGGAAAGCTTCAGCGCCGATGACAAAAACGTCTACACCGGAGGCATCTACTATACCGAAGAACCCGAGTAACATAGGGGGATAGTCCGGTCGGTTTTCAGGGATACCTGAATAGGTGCGGCACCGGGACGGACCCGCTGCCTATCCAACCGACAGGGTCCCCTAATCCCTGTGCGAAAACCAAGGCACATCCAGAATGAGGGTGGGCCTTATTTCTGAGCCTCAGAATGGTCAACCCGAACCTGTTCCAAGCAGGCTAGGGCCGTCCGTCAAGCCTTTATCGGCTTTAAATATCGGCTCACCCAACAACATCATGCCTCCACCTATGCTGGATTGTTCAATACCCAGCACTTCCGCACTCCTGACCTTCTTAATCTATCTCTGCCATGCTTCATCACGTTTCCCTTATCGGGGCGACTTATTTATACTATAGCCAGGCATACCTCTTAGCTGGACTGTTACAGTGGAAGCAGGGGGGAAGCGCCAGGACCGTCCCCATGCTTCCGGCACGACTTCACTATTATTTACTATTATTTAATGAAGGAGAGTGATTTTCTTTGCCAGAGGTTTCTGTACTCGCCGGGGGCCAAACCGGCTATGGTATCGATAGCGCCGGGGTACTGATCAGCAGGCTCTTCAGCCGGCTGGGCTATCGAATTTACATGCAGCATGACTATCCTTCCCTGATCCGGGGCGGACACCAGTTTGTCATTGTCCGGACGTCCAGGGAACAGATTGCCGCCCACTCCGACCGGGTCGACTTCGTACTGGCTTTCAACCAGGATGCCTTCGACCTGCATAAAACCAAATTCAAGGAAAATACCCTGGTGATTTACGATTCTGCCCGGGTCCAGCTGGACGGCTGGCCACAGTCCGCGGCAATTGCTCTGAACGTCAGGAAAATCCTCGGGGCTGCCGGCGTCTCACCGGCTATGGACAGATTTTGCCTGGTCGGCGCACTCTGCCGGGCCTTGCAGATCGATTTTGGCTTTCTTGAGGAGGTGATCCTCAAGTTTGATGCAGATTTGGCAGAGCTCAAGCTGCACGTCGCCCGCCAAGGGTTTGACCAGGCCCGGCCGGTGCATACTCTGCAACCGCTGGCCCATCCGGTCCTGCCCGCCTTGAACGGCTGTCAGGCCATGGGCCTGGGCTTACTGAAGGCTGGTATGCAAGCCTATGTCGGCTACCCGATGACCCCGGTGTCGCCGCTGTTGGAGTTATTTGCGGAGCTGGAACCGGAATTCGGCCTGCAGGTTGTACTGCCGGAGAGTGAAATCGCGGTGATGCTTAGTGCGCTGGGCTATTCCTATATGGGAGTGAAGAATGCCGTCGGTACCTCGGGAGGGGGCTTCAGCCTGATGGTTGAGGGTCTGGGGCTGGCCGGCCAGGCAGAGCTCCCGGTGGTAGTGGTGATGGGGCAAAGAAGCGGACCTTCCACTGGCATGCCTACCTATACCGCCCAGACCGACCTGCATTTCGTCCTGCATGCCGGCCATGGCGAATTCCCTCGTTTTGTGGTCGCTCCCGGCGATGCGGACGAAGCATATTACTGGGCCGGCATAGCCATGAACAAGGCCTGGTATTATCAGATGCCGGCCTTTATCCTGGCCGATAGGACGGTGTGCCTGAATCTGTACAGCTTTGACAACCAAGCGGAACCAGAGCTGGAGGATGAGGCGCCCGTGCTGTGGCAGGGGGAAGGACGCTATCAGCGTTACCAGCAGACCGGGAATGGCGTTTCGCCCCTAGCATTCCCCCCTCTGCCCGGACAGGCGATTAAAACCAACAGTTATGTCCATGATGAATATGGAGTGGTCAGTGAAGACCCAGCCATCGCCGCCGGCGTTACGGACAAAGGTCTCCTGAAGGAGCGGCATTTGGCGGCTTAGCTGCAGGCTCTGCCGGCGGTGAAGGTTTACGGACAGGGGTCTGCCGCGCTGTTGTGCTGGGGTTCCAACAAAGGGGTATGCATCGAAGTGGCCCGAAAACTGGGACTGAAGGTGATCCAACTGCTGGTGCTGGCTCCCTTCCCGGTTAGAGCCGTGGCCGAAGCCTTGGAGAGGATCGAGACCCTGATCAGTGTGGAATGCAACGCTACCGGGCAGTTGGCGCAGCTGCTGGAGCAAAACCGCTTTCAAGTGGATGAGCAAATCCTAAAGTACGACGGACGGCCGTTTTCCCTGGAAGACCTGGAAACTGAGGTGAGGAGGGTAATAGAATGAGCGAGCTGAGAACGGCTGCGCCGATTGCCTGGTGTCCCGGCTGCGGCAACTTCGAAATCCTAAACAGTGTGATAGCAGTCTTGGAGGAGCTGCACGGGGAGGGTTTCCCTCTGGAAAAAATCATCCTGGTCAGCGGGATCGGCAACCACGGCAAGATCGTCGATTATCTGCATATCAACAGTTTCAACTCCATCCATGGCCGGGCGCTCCCAGCGGCTGAGGCGATCAAGTTGGCCAACCCGGACAATAAGGTGATCTGTTTTGTGGGAGATGGGGATAGTTATGCGGAAGGGTTGGAACATCTGATCTTCGCGGCCAAGCGCAACATCGATCTTACCGTGGTGGTCCATAACAATCGGACCTATGGATTGGCTACCGGTCAATTCACCCCCACCACCCAGCAATCGTACCGGGGCAGCACCATGCCGTATGGGGCCAAGGAGAGGAACTTCAATCCCCTGGAGCTGCTGCTCCATAGCGGCGCCACTTTTGTCGCCCGGGGGTATCCGGTGCGCAAAGAACACTTCCGGGGGTTATTAAAGGACGCTATCGCCCATCGGGGGTTCTCCATCATCGATGCGCTGCAGGTTTGCGTTACCTTTAATAATCTGTACGAAGCTTACAATGAGAGTGTGGCAGAGGTTGAGGTCAATGACCCGACTGATCTCCAGGAAGCGCTGCAGGTGATCAGCAGTTGGGACTACAGTACTTCTGGCGGCTCGATTGCCATCGGCAAGTTTTTCGAGGCGGACCGGGCCAGCTTTGAACAGTTGTTTCCAAGATTGGAGCCGCCGGGACCGGAACGGGAGATAAAGCTGCAACGGCTGCTGGATAGATTCATTTGAGCCTTTGGAAGCGGGGGGACGTCCGCGACCACTCACAAGTCCATTTTGCCGATATGAGGTAGGCATAAATATACTGGCTTCCACGCTAGCGCCTAACGCCCGCCGGTATATTATACATACCCTGGAGCAATTCTGTACATTTTCAGCAGTCTCGGGCGATCCTTCTGCCTCCTTCCCTTGACATTTCAGAGGAAGCGAGGGAACGGTCCCCCGCTTCACGGTATACTGACCAGCTGGTAGACCACGGTGGCGGCTTCTGCCCGGGTGGCATTGCCCTGCGGTTTATATTTGCCATCCGGATATCCCCCCATAAGTCCCGCGGCTACGATCTTGCTCACCGAACCGGCCGCCCAGGGGCTGATCGAGGCCGCGTCCGTAAAGGATACCGCCCCATTGGTTGCCGGAAGGGCCAAGTCGGTACTTTGCGCCAGATTATCCAGCATTATCGCCATCTGCTCCCTGGTTACCTTGGCATTGGGAGCAAAGGTGACATCGTCAATCCCTCTCACAATTCCTTGGGCAAAACCCCAGTTGACATAGTTGTAATACCATTCCTGGGCGGGTACATCCTTAAATCCCGCCGGCGCGGCCTGGGTCGGGTCCGAGCCCTCCACCGTATTGGCCAGTATGGTCAGGAACTGCGCCCTGGTGAGGGAATTATCCGGCCCATAGCTGTTATCGCCCATCCCGCTCACGATCCCCCGGGCCGCCAGCCTCCCGATATAGTGTCGGGCCCAATGGGTTTTGGTATCCGCGAAATCGAGGCTGGGGGCGCCGACCTGAACCGGTATGGTCTGCTGCAGGCCGTTATATTCTATCTGTATGTTTCCGGATAGCCCCGATTCATCAGTAGCCTGGAAAAGTCCGTCCCCATCGATGGTGCCAATGACCGGGTCGCAGGTCCAGATAAACAGGCTGTCCCGGCTGGCAATCGGGGCGTGCCCGAATTTGGCGGTCACATCGAGGTCGAAGCTTTCCCCCGGCTCGATATACAGATTCTGTACATTAGGCGTAAAGGTTATTCCATTTTGAACATAGACCTGAGCGGTGGTGCCAAGGTCTCCGCTGTCCACTTCGATCTCGGCAATTCCGATGGCGCTTCCGGCGGTGAAGAGACCGTTCCCGTCCACGGTGTGGCCAAGGTTGGTATCGACGCTATAGGTTACCCGGTTGCGCAGCGGCACGGGTTCATATTTGTCGTTGGAGGCGTAGGTCTGCAGCTGGATATCCGCCCCCGGCATGGCTAGCGGCTGACTTGGATAGCTATGCAGATGTTCGGCAGTAGAATCACCGTGTCCCTCGTAAACCACCAGCCATCCATTGGTCGTATTTCTCTGGGTCTGTCCGGAAGGAGAATTCTTGGTAACGGCCCGGGAATTGATTCCCCCGGCTCTCACCGCCATGACCGTAGACCCGCCCCCGTCCATATTTACGATAGTGCTGCAGCCCAGCTCCATCAGGTGCCAGGCGGCATCCTCCAGGCCGA
>JAAYJY010000039.1 GCA_012522705.1 Syntrophomonadaceae bacterium
ACAATGTACAGGGCGCCACTGACATGGCCTTGCTGTTTGACTGGTTCCCTGGTTATATCAGCCAGCCGACCAGTGCCCAAAAGGATCTCTTAACCTTTATCAAATCTGTTACTCCTGGTTCCGGCAAAATACCGGCCGCCAAAGATGCCACCACCATGGCGGAATGGCGGGCCGCCGTAGCCGCCGGGATCCCCAACAGCAATTTCAGAATCAACATGTCCAAATGGATAGTCAGCACTTTGAAAGCTTGGTGGGGTGATGCGGCTACCGAAGAAAACGAATTTGCTTTCCACTATATGCCCAAGCGTGATCCAGCCAAGAACTACTCCCATATGGCCATGTTCGAGGCCATGTACAAGGGTGAGCTGGACGGGCTTTTCGTAATGGGCTCTAATCCAGTGGTAGGCGGACCCAATGCCAATAAGGAACAGGCCGCTATGACCAAGCTGAAGTGGCTGGTTAGTGTTGACCTGTGGTTGAATGAGACCTCCGAATTCTGGACCTACAAAGCCTGGGAAAGGCCGCATGGCGGCAGTGCCCATGTGGAGACATTCGAACCCAAAGACATCCAGACCGAGGTCTTCTTCTTGCCTGACTGCTGCGTGTATGAGAAGGAAGGTACCGCGGCCCAGACTGGACGTTGGGTCCAATACCGCTGGAAGGGCGCAGATGAATTGGGCAAATCCAAATCTGATCTGTGGATAATCGACCAACTGGCCAAGAAGCTGAAGGAACTCTATAAGGACAGCACCAGAGAAGAAGATAAACCCATTACCCAGCTGACCTGGGGCTACGGTCACGGGGATGAACCGGAACCCATCAATGTCGGTTATGAGTACAGCGGCTACTTCGTCGATACCAAAGAACCGATTACGGGCGGATTCGCCAACCTTAAGGATGACGGCAGCACTGCCTGTGGAGTGTGGATTTACTGCGGCCAGATGGCCACGAATCCGGATGGTTCCTGGCTGTACAAGCCGCAGAAACGTGACAATAAAGATAATTCCAAGACCGGTCTCGGCCTCTATTCCAACTGGGGCTGGTGCTGGCCGGTCAACCGCCGTATCATTTACAACCGTTGTTCAGTTAAGCCTGATGGTGTTACCCCTTGGGAAGGCGATGCAGACCGCGTTTTGATTAGATGGGATGCAGAACAGACAAAATGGGCAGGTGACGATATACCCGACTGCGCTGCAACTTCACCTCCAGACAAAGCGGTTCCATTCCTAATGAGACCGGAAGGTTATGGTTGTTTCTTTGCAGCGGGCTCTTCATTCAAAGATGGGCCGTTCCCCGAGCACTACGAACCCTGGGAAAGCCCGGTCCAGAACCTGATGAACTCGCAGTCAGTCAATCCGGCCTCCAAGATTTGGGAACCTGATAAATTGGGTACCACTGCAGATTATCCCTATATAGGTACCACTTACAGAGTAGTAGAACACTGGCAGACCGGAGCTCTGACCCGGACCATGCCCTGGTTGGCCGAACTTATGCCCAACATGTTTGTCGAGATAAGCGAAGAACTGGGTGCCATTAAAGGGATCAGGAATGGTGACAAGGTAGTCGTTTCCACTATGCGTGGTGATATCGAGGCAGTAGCCTGTGTAACCAAACGAATCAAACCTTATATTATCAATGGCCAGCCGCAGCACATGGTAGGGGCCATTTGGCAGTATGGGTTCAAGGGCTATGCAACCGGCGATCCTGCCAACCGGCTAACACCTCATATAGGCGATGCCAACACCATGATACCTGAATACAAAGCCTGGCTTTGCAATATAAGGAGGGCTTAGGTATGGCAAGACAAATGACAAATCTATTCGATTCCAGTAAGTGCACCGCCTGCCGGGGATGCTTTAGCGCCTGCAAGAATAGCAATCAGATGCCAGCCCTATTCGACCGCTCCTATTTTGGCGGTCCCGGCAACGGCACTTACGATTCCAAGGACGGCGACACCGATGCCGAAACCTTGACCATGATCCGTTTCAATGAAACCGAGGATCCAGTCGACGGTGTGCGCTGGAACTTCCTGAAATGGCAGTGCATGCACTGCGTGGACCCGATATGTCTCAAGGTTTGCCCCAAAGGGGCCTACACCAAGCTGGACTGGGGTTGCACCTTTCATGATGAAGAGAAGTGCATTGGCTGTCAGTATTGTACCTACGCTTGTCCGTTTGGCATACCCAAATATCGCAAGCGGACTGATACCGTAACCAAATGTACCTTGTGTTATGAACGCGTAGCGGAAGGCCTGCAGCCAGCTTGTGCCCAGACCTGTGCGCCGGGAGCGATCAAATTCGGATACCGGGATGAGTTGCTCGAAGAAGCCCGGGAACGGGTCAAATATCTGCGCGTCAACGGTTTTCCCCGGGCTACCATTTATGGGGAGACCGAACTAGGTACCGGTACCAACAAACTATATATCCTGACCGATACCCCGGACAAATTTGGTCTGCCGGTCAAGCCCCAGATCGAAGGCAATACGATCTTCTGGCAGAATTGGGTACAGCCCTATTTCGGCTGGCTCATCCCCATCGCCCTTGGCGCATCGGCACTCAGTTTTGTCACCTCAAGGGTCATTGCGAACAAGAATAAAGAGTATGAAGGACATGCGGAAGGAGGTCATGAGTAATGCAATGGATTCCCGAGTATAGAGATGACGTTCCGCGCGTAGAAAGATTCAATTTACTTGCCCGATCCACCCACTGGATCCATACTGTGACCTTCCTGCTGTGTCTGTTCACTGGTCTGGCTCTATTTCTGAGAGCTGACTGGCTGGCAGTCATATTTGGCGGATTCCGCGGCGCTGGTCTGGTGCACCGTATAGCGGCTGTAGTCATGACCGTAACCATTTTAACCGCCATGGTAATTGGTGTGAAGGGCGTAATTGCCTGGCTCAAAGACCTGCTTCGGTTTGGCATGAACGACATTGGGTTTTTGTTGAAATTCCCGGCGGAATTCCTGGGCCTCAAGGTCAAGATCCCCCCCCAGACCAGGTTCAACGGCGGGGAGAAAATGAACTCGATGGTTACCCCCACCATGGTCTTCCTGCTGATGATCAGTGGTTGGATCATTTGGTGGCCATCCATCTGGTGGCCGGGACTGGTTAGGGCCTCCTATTGGATCCATGATATAGCCATGATTCTCGCCACCATCATGGTAAGTATGCACGCTTACCTGGGTTCTTTCCACCCCGGTTCGGGCGAATCCTTCTGGGGCATGTGGAAAGGCACTGTTCGGGCTGACTGGGCTCAACACCATCATACTATATGGTATGACGAGACCTATGGAGAGAAAGCCCAGGCTGAGGCCGAATAAACTAACAGCCAAGTAAAGATAATACTGAACAAGGGGAGTTTGGCTCCCCTTGTTCTCATAAAGGAGTGCTTGCAGTATGAAGACCAAAACACCGGTCGATTTGCCTGAAGGTTATCTGGATTTCTATAAGAACCTGGAATCCTGGCAAAACCAGCAGCAGATAAAGCTCAAAAAGGCTTACGCACCAGCCCCGGTTGATGTTGTAAAGATAATGGACCACAGCAAACGTTCGGTAATGCAGTCAGTTGATTTTGAGTTGGATACCCAGATGTTTCAGGAGGTGTACCTGGAGCTGCTGAAGTTCTTGGAAGAAGCGCGTCCGGACACAGCCGACCAGATCGAAATAATCAGATCATCATCCGAACAGTTCGCTTTTGAAGCTCTTCCGGTCAGGGTTTTGGAGGGGGATGGAGGATATTTTGCTTCTCTGGCTCAAAAACATAACTTGGCCGAGGAACTCCTGATATTTACGGTAGACCACGCCCTGCGCCCGTTCCTAAGGCTGTGGGCGGCTCCCTATCGCACCGCTTTTACCGAAGCAGGGTTCGAGGTATGGGACTTTGCCGCTGTTTGTCCGTTTTGTGCCACCAAATCCAATTTCAGCCGGATCCGGGTAACGGATGGCCGGCGTTTTATGTTCTGCGACCGCTGTTTCACGGAATGGGAGACCCCTAACGTCTATTGCATTCATTGCGGAAACGCCAACCCTTACAGTATCTCTTTCCTGACTGTGGAAGGCTTCCCCGCCTATCAGGCGTACATCTGCGCGGAGTGCAAGGGCTACAGCAAAAGCTTCGATGAACGCCAGAAAGCAATCCGTATCGATCCTTTTATAACTAACCTTGAGACCATATATCTGGATATGATGGCCCAGGAGAAAGGATATACCAGTCACGAAGGGTCCTGAACCCTAAATAAATCATCGGGAAACCGTGGCAGCACTTCTTATTGTCTAACAGAAAAAACCGGGCTGACTATGGCCAGGTTTTTTCTGTTCATATTTAAACAGTCTCACCACCAGTATATTGTTATCGCTCATAAAAGAACGCACCCGGCCTGACTGCCGCGGCTGCTACAATCTGCCACGCTTCACTCACCGGTTATTGTTATCTGGTTATCAACTGGTCCGCCGTATATTTGGCCCGCTCCAGCACCTCTTCCTCGTCAAAAGTCCTGATCACCCGCTTATGCATGATGATCCGTCCATCTATGATGACGGTGTCAACATCAGAGGCCTGCCCGGCATAGATCAGATTGGCGATTATGTCGTAACGGGGTATGCAATGCGGTCCATCTACCCTGACCAGTATCAGGTCGGCCTTCTTGCCCGGTTCCAAGGTGCCAATTGCATCTGCTAATCCCAAGGCCTGAGCACCATGAACGGTAGCCATCTTGAGAGCCTGATAGGCCGGTATTACGGTAGGATCCATACTGTTTACTTTATGCAGCAAGGCACAGCTGTGCATCTCTTGCATCATGTCCAGGTTGTTGTTGCTGGAAGCCCCGTCTGTACCTAAAGCCACTGCCACACCGGCCTGCAGGAGTCGGGGTACCGGAGCGATGCCGCTGGCCAATTTCATATTGCTCTCCGGATTATGGGCTACCCTCACCCCTTTGCGGGCCAGTATCTCAATGTCTTCCTCAGTCAGGTGGACACAATGAGCGGCCAGGACCGGATGTTCGAACAGACCCAAGCTATCCAGATGGGCAACCGGTGTCAAACCATATGTGCTCAGGCTATCAGCCGCCTCGGAAGCTGTCTCCGCCAAGTGGATATGCATGCCCACCCCCAGTTCACCCGCCAGATCGGCAACCTGGCGCAGATACTCCGGCGGGCAAGTGTAAGGCGCGTGGGGGCCGAGGTTGAACCTTACCCGACCGTGGTCCGATTTGTTCCACTGTCGGATGAGTTCCCGGCTCTCCGCCAAGGCTTTCTCGCCATCCGGCCCCACTCCTATAAGGCCGCGGGACAGCAAGGCCCGGATCCCGGTTCGATCGGCGGCCTCGGCTGCTTTATCCATGAAAAAATACATGTCGGCAAAACAGGTGGTCCCCGACCGGATCATTTCCACTATAGCCAGCATGGTTCCCCAGTATACATCTTCACCAGTCAGCTTGGCTTCCAAAGGCCATATCTTTTGCTCCAGCCATTCCATCAGCGGCATATCGTCGGCATAACCGCGTAAGAGCGTCATGGCCGCGTGGGTATGGGCGTTGACCAACCCGGGCAGGGCAACCAGATTGGTACCGTCTATTATCCGCTCATAACCTCCCTCCGGCGCCTGTCCCTCCGCCACCTGCCTGATCTCATGCCCGGCTATCTCCAGATAACCTTTCTCGATAATATAATCGTCAGCGGTCATTGGAATGATGCTGATATCTTTGATCAGATAACTCATAAAATCGCCTCCTGTCGGTGTTATTCTCTCAAGGCAGCGACCGTGGCTATTCTTTGGTTTGCCCGTAAGCAGCGAAACCCCGGTGCAACTTTTCTATCTCCTTGGGAGTGAGAGCATGGACCTGACCCAGGCTCTGAGCCAGCAAGGCGATGCGGGCGGTTTCCTCCGCGATAATACATACCCGCAAGGCTTCTTCAATATTCTTGCCTACCCCCACCATTCCATGATTGGCCAGCAAAACCGCCACTCCCGAGCCGAGGGTCTGGACCACATTGTCGGCCAACCGGGCGGTCCCGCAAATAGCGTATGGCGCGGTCCTGATCTCATGGCCGATAACCTGGGCAGTCTCCTCCAGGATGACCGGGACCGGCAGACGAGCCACTGCAAAAGCAGTCAGATGAGGACTGTGCACGTGCACCACCGCATTGACATCAGGACGATGCTGGTATATCCAGGCATGGGTTGGTGTCTCCACCGATGGTTTCCATTTTCCTTCGACAGTCTGGCCGGGCCAATCCACCATTACTATGTCCTCTATGGTCATGGTATCGTATCTCATGCCGCTGGGGGTGATCAGAAGATATGGTTGGTCAGGCACCCTTACACTGACATTGCCCCAGGTGCCTACCACCATATGGGTTCTGGCTATAGTCTGAGCGGTTCTCAGGACATCCTGGCGCTGTTGCAGATGATGCATATGTCACACCCCTCTCACCTTCAATAGATTCTCTTGGTAAGGTGGTCTGATAACTCCCGCCTCAGTGATTATCCCGGTTATTAATTGGTTAGGGGTCACATCGAAAGCAGGATTATATACATTGGCCTCGGGCAAGGTGATGTAGGTCCCACCTATTTGGCGTACCTCATCCCGGTCGCGTTCCTCGATGGGTATCTGTTTGCCTGATTCGATTTTCATATCGACGGTGGACAAGGGGGCCGCTACATAGAAAGGTATATGGTGATAAGCGGCCAGTACGGCCAGGCCGTAAGTACCTATCTTGTTGGCCGCGTCTCCGTTGGCTGCCACCCGGTCGGCACCCGTCACCACCATATCGACATGCCCTTGTTGCATCACGGCGGCGGCCATGCTGTCGGTGATCAGGCATTCCGGTATCCCATCCTGCTGCAGTTCCCAAATGGTAAGCCGGGCACCTTGAAGTACTGGCCGGGTCTCACAAACCCATACCTTATCGACTAGTTTCAGGCGGTGAGCGGAACGGATCACGCCCATAGCGGTCCCGTATCCACAGGTAGCCAGAGCGCCAGCGTTGCAAATGGTCAAGATCCGAACCCCGGGCGAAACCAAATGGCGTCCGTGCTCACCCATAGCCTGGTTGATCTCAATGTCTTCAGTGCAGATCCTTTCCGCCTCCTGCCACAACCGCTTCTTTATTTCAGCGGCAGAGAGTTCCGAGCCGGCTTCAAAAACCTGTCTCATTCTATCCAGGGCCCAAAACAGGTTTACCGCCGTCGGCCGGGAGGAGGCGAAGGACTGGGTCGCATCTTCGAAGTAGTCCCGGCGCTGGTCAGGGTCCTCCGGGGCAACATCCATAGCCAAGGCAACCCCATAGGCGGCCGTGACCCCTATCAGTGGTGCGCCTCGGACCTTGAGCTCTTTGATGGCGGTAACGACTTCTCGGTAGTCGGATAAACATTCATATTTCAACCAAGAGGGGAGAAGATTCTGGTCCAGGATGCAGACTGCCCCACCTTCTCTGTAGATGGTCCTGATCATGATAGCCTCGCCCCTCCTTGCTGGCCGATACTGCTGCAAACGCAATCGCGCGGCCCGCTCAGGTATTTCAAGCTCTCCTTCATCAGGTAGCGGACATCATTCATGCTGTTTTTCATTACCTCTATTACCTCGGCATGGGTGAGAATATGGGGAGCTATACCGGCAGCATGGTTGGTCACGATGGATATATTACCGTAGCAGATGCCTAGTTCCCGAGCCAGGCATACTTCAGGGACGCTAGTCATCCCCACCAGGTTCCCGCCCAGCATTTTAAACATATTAATTTCCGCAGCCGTCTCGAAGCGGGGGCCTTCAGTGCACACGTAGGTCCCTCCGTTATGTATCTTCAGACCGATCGCGTGTCCCGCCTTCTCAATTGCGCTCCGCACATAAGTGCAATAGGGAATGGTCATATCACAGTGGGTCACCCCCTGTTCACCCCCGTCGAAGAAGGTGGTTTTACGAGTCTTGGTGAAGTCCAGGAACTGGTCGGCCAGGACATATTCCCCTGGTCGGCGGTCCAGATGCAACGACCCCACCGCCGCCGTCGCTATGATGAGTTCCACCCCCAACTGTTTGAGAGCCATAATATTGGCCCGGTAATTGACCAAGTGTGGTGGCAAACTGTGCTTCGATCCATGGCGGGTGATGAAAGCGACTTCAACGCCTTCACTATTACCGATCATCACTTTGGCATCGCCATACGGAGTCGACTCCACCCTTTCCAAAGCGTTTTCCATCAGCTGGGGGGTATAGATGCCGGTTCCCCCGATTAAACCGATTCTGGGCATTTAGTTACCTCACTTTCAGGAATTAGTCATTTCTCAAACAAGGCCTGGGCGAATACTTCCGGTGAAAATTCCCGCAGGTCTTCCAGAGTCTCTCCGATACCCACCATCTTGACCGGGATCTCCATTTCCTTGGCCACCGCTACCACTATGCCGCCTTTGGCCGTGCCATCCAGTTTGGTCAGGATAATCCCGGTCACCCCAGTAGCTTCTCGGAATATCTTAGCCTGGCTGATAGCATTCTGACCGGTGGTGGCGTCCAGGACCAACAGCACCTCTTGAGGAGAATCCGGCAACTCTCTTTCTATGACCCGTCTCACTTTGCCGATCTCTTTCATCAGATTGGTCTTGTTCTGCAGACGGCCGGCGGTGTCTACTATCAACACATCGGCTTGGCGGGCCCGGGCTGCACTGATGGCATCAAAAACCACCGCTCCCGGATCCGAGCCTTCCTGGTGCTTGATTAACTCCACCCCGACCCGGTCCGCCCAGACCTGCAACTGGTCAATGGCCGCTGCCCTAAAGGTGTCTCCGGCGGGCAGCCTGACCATCTGGGTATCCTGCTTTAAGCGGTAAGCAATTTTGGCAATGGAAGTAGTCTTGCCGGCACCATTGACACCGACCACCAGTATTACCGCCGGTTTAACCCCGGTTAACAGGAGTGGTTCGGGGTTGGCTCCCAACAACTGGGTTATTTCGCTCTGGAGGAGCCCAATGACTTCCTCAGGCTCCTTGATCTTCTGCTTGGCCGCCGCGGCCCTAATCTTGTCGACCAGTTCCAGGGAAGTATTCATGCCCACATCGGCTTGAATGAGGATATCCTCCAGTTCCTCCCAGAACTCATCATCCAATTTGCGGGAGCTTTTGATCAGGTTATCGATTTTATCGCCCAGGTTTTTGCGGGTCTTGGTTAATCCGGCCTTAAACCTCTCCATAAGGCTACCTTTGGTCTTTTTGGGGTCCTCCTCACCTGCCGCACCCGGTCCGTAGCCGACCTCATCGGCCTCTTCCGGTTGCTCCCGGCTATCCTTGCGTCCAGGCATAAATCTGCCGAGAATAGAGGTGGTCCTATCCGCTGTATTGGTGTCCCCTGTTTCGGGCGCCGTTATTTTGGCATCCACTATTTCAGTGTTCGCTGTTTCAGCGTCCGTTGTTTTGGTGCCCGCTCTTTCAGCGTCCGCTATTTCGGTGTCTCCTGTTTTGGTTCTCTCTGTTTCTGTGTCCGCTATTTTGTTATCCCCAGCTCTTTCCTCCCCAGGTTCCTGCTCGGCATTCTCCTGCTGGGGGGCTCCTTCCTCCCCATTGTCGCCAGTTGCTTCTCTTTTTCCCCGTCTGAACCGATCGAAAAAAGAAGTCCCGGAACTATCCTCTGGAGTGGCTTCATCCTGTCCATGGCTGTGTTCGCTGGCGGCCAGGTCCTCGGCTGGGTGGCCCTCGATTTCCTCGTTTTCCTTCCTGGAACGCTTCAATTTATCAAAGAGTGCCATCGTTTCACCTACCTAAACAAATAATCCCCCTGTTTCCACGGTATCAGCCCGCCAGGCTGCGGGCCTCCTCCTGCTGCAGGGACAAAACCGCCGATATGCCTTCCTGGGGCATGGTGATACCGTATATATTGGCACCGGTCTCGATAGTGGCGGGCCGGTGGGTTACTACAATAAATTGAGTTTCTCGAGCCATCCGAGTCAGAAAGTCAGCAAACCGCTGCAAATTGGCCTCGTCCAGGGATGCATCGATTTCATCCAGAAGGCAGAAGGGGGAGGGCTTGATCCGCAACAGGGCAAAAATGAAAGCTATGCAGGTCAGGGCACGTTCCCCACCTGACAGCAGGTTTAATGATTGGCTGCGTTTGCCCGGCATCTTGACCACCAGGTCGACGCCCGCGGCCAGTTCATCGGTGGATTCTATCTCCATGTGGGCCTCCCCGCCATCAAAAATCTCCTGGAAAGTGCGGCGAAAACTCTCGTCCGCCTTGGCCATGAACTCTCTGAAATTTTTTGCCATTATCTTTTCGGTTTCGTTAAGCAGATTTTCCAGTGATGCTTTGGCCGCGCGAAGGTCTTCCGTCTGCTGGCGGAGGAATTCATAGCGTTCTCTTAAAATATCATATTCTTTTATCGATTCAATATCAATTGAGCCCAGCGCTTCAATCTCATTTTTAAGCTCTTCCAGCTGCTTGCGATACTCTCGCAGTTGGCGTTGGGTCAAAGAGCCCAGGCTTATGGTCATGGCAGTGGATGGATATTTTTCATGCCACTGGGACTGGATCCCCTCTAGTTCCGTTTCCAGACGGGCCAAGCGTAATTCGTATACCCTGATCTGCTCCTGCATTTCCTCACTAGCCCGCTTGTTTGCAGCCATGTCTCTTTCCACTGCGACCAGTCGCTGCCGCTCCTGTTCTTCTTCCCGACGGCCCATCTCGATAGCTTTTATTATCTCTTCCAGTTCCTTTTGCCGCCGGCTTATCTCATTCATCGCAGTTTCGAGTCTCTCCAGATGAGTGCTTACCCCAGCTTGGAGACGCAACTGCAAATCATTGGCTTCGGCCACGGACTGCCGATAGGAATTCCTGACCTGGACAAACTGGTCCAGATTCCTGGAGTCGTTTTCCAGTTCCCGCTTTTTCATGGTCAATTGCTCCTGGTAGGATATATATCGCTCTCTTTTGACCTCGTAATCGCGGCGGATAGTTTCCATCTCCATCTTCACATTATCGCTCTCGTCATCCATCAAAGCATTTTGGGCCCGGTGATTTTGATATTCATAGTTAAGGGTTATTATTTGGGCTTCCATATCTCTGATCATGGCGTCAAGTTGACTTTTTTCCCTGCGGTAGTAGTCCCGATCAGCTTGGCTCTTGCTGAGCAGGTCCATCATCCGCTTCTCTTCTTCCTGGATCATCTGCAATTGGAATGCTTGTTGGGCGGACACTTTGCTCAAATCGCTCCAACGTCTCTCAACTTCCTTAATCTGGTCGGTGATGTCGGCTGCTCGTTCCCGATTTTCTTCGGCTGCTAGCAGTATGCCACCCAACTTCTGGCGCATGGCCTTGCCCTCTTGGCGCCGTTCCAGCACATTAGGCTGGCGATGGATGCGGGTCCCCCCGGTAATCGCCCCGCTGGCATTGATTATCTCTCCCTCCAGGGTCACGATGCGGAATGGTAAATTGTATTTACGGAAAATCCTGAAACCGGCAGTCATGTCATCCACCACCAGCACCCGGCCGAGAAGGTATTTGACCGCCAGTTCATCGGTGGTTTCATATTTGACCAACTCATCCGCCAGCCCCGCCACCCCAGCTTCTTTCTTAATGTCCTGTCTAACCTGCTCGGGCAGCCCGGTATACCTTAGATTATCCAGGGGGAGGAATGTGATCCGCCCCCAGCGCTTCTTCTTAAGCAAATCGATGACTGCCGTGGCGCTCTGGCTGGTTTCGATAACTAAATTCTCCATTCCCGACCCCAGCGCAGTGCCGATAGCCAGTCCCATGCGGGCGGGCACTTCGATCAAGTCCGCGATCAGCCCCCTGATACCTTCGATCGCTACCTCTCCCCGATCCTTGGCCAGGAGCAGTCCTCGTACCCCTTCGGAGTAACTGGGCCGGCTGTTTTCCACCTCCTGCCATACCGACAAC
>JAAYJY010000345.1 GCA_012522705.1 Syntrophomonadaceae bacterium
GAGAAGATGAATGAGATCGTACAGGATTACCACGATAAATCCCGGCCCATCTACTGTGCCAAAACCGGTTTCGTCGATGAGATCTGCGACCTGAGTGATCTGCGTAAATACTGTATCGCTTTTGTAGGGGCTTCATATCAGAATCCGACATCTATCTGCCCGCCCCATCAGATGATTACCCCCCGAGTTATAAAGGGCTAGCAGCCGATAAAAGTATTCCGCCGCCGGCAATACTGGCAGCGACATTTCGACATCACCCATCATCAGCAAGGCCGTCTACAGATGTTGCCATCGTAGGCGGCCTAGTTATCTCTGTAAAGACTCATTCTCAGCAGACAGTGGCATCCATCCCCAAAAAGACCCTAACTGACACCGTATTTATTGAGTTTGTCATAAAACGCTGACCGGCTCATGTTGAGGCTTCTGGCGGCTGCACTTTTATTGCCGTTGGCTTCCCTCAATGCGCGAACGATAATCTCCCGGTCCATCTCCTGCAGGGCGGAACGATAATCTGATGTATCATTTACAATGGGTTCGTTGTGGAAAATGTGCACCGGCAGGTGTTCGGTCCCTATCTCCCGTTCCCAGGCATAATTGGCCGCCCTTTCGATGGCATTCTCAAGCTCCCGTATGTTGCCTGGCCAGCGGTAGCTTTCCAAAGCCTCCTTGGCCGATCCAGTTATACCAGTTACCGCCGACCCGAGTATCTCATTATATTTGTCAATAAACCGAAAGGCCAAGGGCAGTATATCCTCGGTACGTTCCCGCAAAGCAGGCAGGGAAAACTCAATAACGTTCAATCTATAGTAGAGGTCTTCGCGGAAGGTATTGTTGGTTATGGCCTCTCTCAAATTGCGGTTAGTGGCGGCAATAATCCTTACATCCACACTCTGGGAACGAGTTCCGCCTACCCGCATGAATTGTTTCTCCTGCAACACCTGCAGGATTTTGACCTGGATTGACAGGGGCATGTCACCAATCTCATCCAGGAATATGGTTCCTTTGTCAGCTTGTTCGAAGTAACCAGGTTTGCCCGTCTTTGATGCGCCCGTGAACGATCCGGGAGCATAGCCAAACAGCTCTGATTCCAGCAGTGATTCGGGTATGGCGGCGCAATTGACCTTGACAAAAGGCCTCTCGGAGCGTGGGCTGGAGGCATGGATGGCCCGTGCAAACATGTCTTTGCCAACGCCACTCTCGCCGGTAATAAGAATGGTGGAGGTAGTGCGGGCGATACGCCGGGCGTCGTGTTTGACCTGGTTGAATCTGACGTTCTTGGACACAACGTTGTCAAAATCCCACTTCTGATCCTTTTGTTCCAAGGCTTTACGGTAGTACTGGACCTGTTTGGTGAGGGACAACAGTCGCACGGCAATCTCCTCCCGGGTAGCGACGCTGTCACCCAGGTAAATGGTTATGACCAGCCCGGTTATTGCGTATCTGTTGTTGTCAACCTCCTGTTTAAGAGGGACATAGTATAACACACCCTTGGTTTTATTGAAGATATGTTCCTTAACGTCGGGCAGTCCGGTTTCCATAATGCGCTCAAGTTCCTCATTGTTGAAGACAAGGCTGGCTGGCTTACCTTTTAGATCAGCGGCGTCCATGTCGAACAGTTCGCTGGCTTTTTGGTTAATGTACTTGATCTCGCCGGCCCGGTTCACCACAACGACTCCATCGGATACGGCCTTAATGATGCCGTCCAGGGTTCGCTGGAGTTTCTTGACCAGTTCTAATTCCTGGGAGATCTCTTCATAATCCGACAGATCCAACATAGTAATAACGGTGCCCATCCATAACCCATTGGCCACAATGGGCAGCTGGTTAACGATGACCGGCAGTCCTTTCACCATCTTCTTTATGCCCAGCAGCCTCTTGTTCATGAGGGTGATCCCCGGCAACACCTCTTTCAAGGGCTTGTTTTTGGCCTCATCATTGCTTAACCCGAACATGCCCTCGAAGGCAGGATTGACTTTTATCACCTGACTCTTGTTGTCAACAATTATTACTGCTTCGTTATTGGCATTTAGCATGGCATCGCCCAATACGGTTGAATGCTGGATAACATCAAGACCTCCGCGAAGATACTCGACGGTCCCGATCACCCCCACTACTTCATGGGAATAATTGACCACGATTACATGGTCCACTTTGCTGCGGGTCACTCTGACCACTAGGGAGACTTCGTCATAGGTCAGATCCTCGAATACGAAGACAGGATCATAACGCACATAATCCCTTATGGGAGTGTTGATACTAGCCCCATCCATCAACGCACTGAATAACCTCTTACGCGGAAATACCGCTATCAGTTTATTGTCTTTGTCCACCACTGGCAATGTTCCCAGTTTATAGTCCTGCATAAATCCTATTACCGTTCTGATCGTATCTTCCAGATGCAGAAGGGGTACATCGGCATTCATCATTTCCTTCACTGACAGCCATTTGGCTGGATCTAGAGTTTTCATAGATTTCTTCTCCTTCGACCTCTGTCTGTAACTAGGAATCAAAACCATTCGGTCGCCCCCCACACTGGTTGGCTTGTAGTTTACACACAACAGGGGTTCAAATGGGAATCGGCCGTCTGGCAACATAACCATCATTTTATAGACTCGGTATAAACATGCCAATCCATTGTAGTTAAAATGTCGAACAATGTCACTGGGTTTTCTTGTTGCATAGGTCACTCGTGTGTGTGCAATTCCTGATTACATATGCTGAGTAGGAATCTAGTTTGATTCTAGTGTTCCTTATTGTCCCACAAATACTATCCTAAATACTACAATCAACCCCATTGACTAACACCCATATGTGTCGGTGACCCGGGGTATAGGACTTTTCTATGCCCCGGGTTCCAAACCAAGTCATGCGATAGGCAGCTGAACAAATGAGAATAATATATGATTCCGGCACATTCAATGAAACACTCCGGCCAAACAAGAAAACTCTGAAAACCTCTTGGAGCGAAGCCCTATAAGTACCCGAATGGTTCTTATATGAATCCGGTCAGGTGCCAGACCGGTACACATGCAGCCAGGGCGATGATCGATATTATCATATAGGCCAGGGAAAGCCTGACCATTTTACTATGGGAAACCATGCCTCCAGCGGCATAATACCCGGCCAGATAGGTTGAGTTCTGGTAAAACATATGAAACACGTTCACAGCAGTAAAGATGATGAATGCGGTCACAAAAGGATTTATCCCCGCAGCTACAGCGAAGGGAGTCACGATCACCACGAAGATGGTGAAGGTGGCGGTCATAGAGACGATGAAGAAGCGCACCAGGTATATGGTGATCGACCCGACCAGGATAAACAACCACACATTAGATACCAGCGGTGTCAGATAGGGTCCCGCCACCATACCCAGCCATTTGTCTATCTTCAATGCCGGGAACACCGAGGAGATATTGATGATACAGCCGATAAATACGATGGCGTCCCAAGCGATTGCACTGCGGAAATCTTCCCGTTCGAAAACTCTCAGTCCGATCAAAACAGATACTGCGGTTAGGGCAACCACGGCCGCCAAAATTCCGTGCAGTTTTTCGGTCATCCACAGCACCAGGCAGGCACCCAGCACCATGGCCACGATCTTCTCATTAGTGGACATCGGTCCCAGTGCTGCTAGTTGTTGATCAATATAACCCCGATCCAGCTTGCAGTCCTCAGCCGGTCTATACAATAACTGGATGGTCAGGTAGCCGAGCGAGGCGGTGACCAGTGCCCAAGGCAGGGCATTGATGGCCCAAACCATCCAGGTTAGATCGGCCTGCACCGCGGGGGGCATTAAACCCTTGATGGTATAACACATAAACGATGAACTTAAAAAGGCCGGGCCAGTGACCCCAAACCCGATAAACATAGCCCCAAAGAGACCAGCTGCACCCTGGCTTTCTTGTTGGTACCCCATCTAGACACTCACCCCCCGAGCGAACGGTGCGGCGATAGCGCATTTGGCAGTCACACTGGGGATCAAAGGTCCGATCAAGTTGCCGGCCACTACCAAGCCAGCGGTCTGCCCACTGAAGGAGGCGGGAAATAATTTCATGATTACCAATGAAAATCGATTTAACAAGCCGCTCTTGGTGACTGCCACCCCTAATCCTAAAGCCCCTACCAGCAACCAAAAGGAATCAGTAGAGAATTGAGCAAAAGCAATGTTAAAGGGCACTATCCTGGAACCGGCCCATGCACTGCACATCAGGATGGCGGTGACATAATCAGCAAAAACCTCAAATATCCAAAACACCACAGCACAGAGGAAGATCCCCAATCCCACCATGGCGGAATGAGTCAAACCGGCAGGGGGATTTATAACATAGCTCATAAGTACTGTTATTGCACAACCTATCAGGCCACCAATCAGGCGCTTCGTACTTGTTCTTGTCGTATTTGCTTTCAATTGCCGACTCCCTCATTGAGGTGGACATGTCCAACCATCGTCCCTTATTCCGATTAGAATCGCGCAGTTAGGGGTGAGTTCTTTAGCCAGAACTGCCAGTTCGGCCTTTTTCATGGCTGCTGGAATGTTGTCGGCTTCAAAACTGGCGTTAATTCTATTCTTGCAATAGCCATGCCACTATCTCTCAAAAAAGGATTTGTACGCAATAAAAAACTGATCCTGAACACATTATTGTCACCAATTCCTAATCATAACATGATCATTTTTCTGGCAATGATATTCATATGCAACTAGCTCAATGGCTTCTAATGGAAGTAATTCGACGCACTATCCTGTCCGTTTCACAAAACACTTGTCCGGTTAACTATACATATTTTGGGTGGGCCAGCCCTCTCGTGACTTGATTGGGAGATTGGATCCCGGAAAGAAGGGATTTCGCTGGATGCCATTCTTGGAATTCCAACCCTGGAGGAAAAACTTCAATATAACAACTCTTTCAGAGCCCTGCCAGAAGTACTATAATAACATTGCCCGCTGAAATAACGAATTAATCACCAAGCCGACAGCATACCAAGTTCAAATGTGAAGGGGTGCAGACCATGGATTATTCACTGAACAGCAAGACCCAGGCGAAGATCAATCAATTGTATCTTATGCATACTTGGACAAGAAATCTTGTTTTAACTACTCAGGATGCAAATAATTCCGGTAAACGAGGGCTCCTCTGGTCATCAACTTTCATACAGGCCTATTACAACTGCGAAACACTTTGCGCCATTGATTGGGATTCCACTGTGCAAGGTCCGGAACTGGCAGTATGGGCGAGAGAGGCTAGTGAATCGAGTAATCCGTCTAAGGCGATGAAGGCCATGATCAGTTTTTGCTGTTCTCTGCTCGGGCCCGAGGCCCCCAAGCGTTTTCAGGAGATTTTCGCCAACGAGTTGAAGGTATTGGATGATCCGCTGGCAATCCTGTTGGATATATCCTCCGATGTATACTATTATCAGGAACAGCAGAATTTCCGGAAGAGGTTTGAACAAATAATGCATGGTATCGATTTAACTCGTGATGAACACCTGGATTTGTTGTTCAGAATGGGTAGGTTTGTCTATTCAGTGCGGGAGAATATATTCCACGGCTATACCTTGGCAGTAATGGTATCCCATAATCCAAGTCTGCAGAAGCGTTTGCTGATTTATTCAGGATTGCTTATCTCCATATGTGAATTATTGTTTCAAACCCTGGATCAAAAGACAAACTGGAAACCGGAAGCCACCAAACTTGACCAGTCGCAACACGATTACTATCTGGAGGCCCTGGAGGCCTCGAAATTGCGGCATAAGGGCAGGAGCAATATCATTCAGCATATTCACACCGATAGTATATGAATACTGGCGGATCAACCCCGACGACACATGCCAGTCATGGATTGCTCCATAGTCCGGCTGATCATACCATAACATCGTCCAGGGTATAACTGCGCAGTTCGGCCAGCCATGTTTCCAGCAATTGCTGCCAGCGCTCGCTGACAAACTGGGTGCTGATGCCCCCCGTTACCACCACGTCAC
>JAAYJY010000346.1 GCA_012522705.1 Syntrophomonadaceae bacterium
AATGGTAACCAGATCCCCATCTCGGAGATCGATTTCATCGTCCGGGGCGAAAATGAGCCCATGGCCAATGCGCCGATCCTTGAGGCTTCCGAGGCCGAAAAGAGGATCGCCCAGCATTTGCTTGAGGATATTCATGACGGCTCTTGCATACAGTTGGGAATAGGCGGATTGCCCAATTATTTGGGCAAACAGATCGCGGCGGCTGGCCTCAAAGATCTGGGGGCACACACCGAGATGTTGGCCGATGCCTATGTGGAGATGTGGGAAAACGGTTGTATAACCGGGGCCCAAAAAGAGCTGGACCGCAAAAAGATGGTATGCGCATTTGCGCTTGGTTCAGCTCACCTCTATGATTTTATGGACCATAATCCCATGATCGCATGCTATTCAGTGGATTATACCAACAATCCCTATGTTATAGCCCAGATATCCAATATGATATCAATAAATGCCTGCCTCGAGGTGGATTTCTATGGACAGGTGGTTTCCGAGATGCAGGGTCCCCGGCAGATAACCGGAACCGGCGGGCAATGGGATTTTGTTTACGGAGCCTATCATTCCAAGGGCGGCAAGAGTTTTCTCTGTATGCCTTCCACCTTCAAAGCCAAAGACGGGTCATTCCAGTCTAGAATCAGGCCCCTGTTGACGCCGGGCGCCGCCTGTACCATATCTCGGCAACTGTCTCATTATATCGTTACCGAATACGGCAAAGCCCTGATGAAATGTCAGTCCATCTGGGTCAGGACCGAGAACCTGATCAATATCGCCCACCCGGATTTCCGCGAGGAACTGATTGCCGAAGCCAATAAGATGGGTCTTTGGAAGAAGACCAACAAGATTGCTCCTTAGATTTGGATTTTTCGCATAGCCGAATTTCAAATCCTATCGGCTCCCCATGAGTGGAAAGCTTTCAGGCTGACCACTCACCGGGGGGCTTTTTTTAATGCCGCATTTCCCAATTAGACCTCAACCGGCACCGTTTGGGTCGGCAGCCTTTCTGCCATCCGTGAGTCCATATACAGCGTATGAACTGCGCTGCTCCCGAATATTGGGACAGCCCCAGGCATATAATAGGGCAGGACGAGTTGGGAGGTGTTATGGGTGTTAAAACATAGACGCCCGTATGGGTATAGGATTCGATCCAGATCCGGTTTGCCATATAAGAGGATAGCGCTGTTGGTCGGTTTGGTACTGATTGTCCTGGCCGGGTTCTTAGCGATTCGCCAGGCGGTCTATGTCAGCAGCCTCAGCAGTCGGCCCATGGAGGTGGCCGTGGTGGAGGCAATGGACAATCTGCAGCCGGCCTTGCTGGCCAATCATGCTCAAGTGTTGGCAGCCAGCGCGGTTTACGAAGGGTTGGTATATTTCGATGAAAAGAGCGGTGAGGTCAAACCCCGGCTGGCTCACAAGTGGGAGTACTCCGAGGAAGGTAAGGTTCTGACCATCGAACTCAAAAAGGACATATTCTTCAGCAGTGGCCAGCCCGTAACCGCCGCCGCTGTGAAATCGGCTTGGGAGACCAACCTGATCACCACCGGCGATTGGGCCAACCAGTGCCTCTACTTGCGTATCGGCGGGGCGGGCGAATATATCAACGGCAAGCTCAAAGAGATCTGGGGCCTCGAAACCACCGGCGAGCGCACCCTAAGGATAACCCTCAACAATCCCGATGGAGCGTTTATCCATGCCCTCACCAACCCGATATTCTGGGTCATCGATACCACCGCCGAAGTAAAAGCCGGCGATTCCTACCCCGGGACGGGACCTTTTACCGTCCAGCAGCAGGCCAAAGACAGCCTGATCCTGCTTCGCAATGATGGCTATCACCAGGGAGCACCGCATTTAGCCGACATCAATTTACC
>JAAYJY010000347.1 GCA_012522705.1 Syntrophomonadaceae bacterium
TAAATGCGTCTTAAGTTGTAGTAACAGATATACCGGTATATTATGGCTTTAACCTCAGTTGTGGTCATTTTACTAGTATCCATCTGATAAAGTTTTTCCTTTTTTAGAGTGGCAAAGAAACTCTCCATCCTAGCATTGTCATAACAGCGACCAGCACTACTCATGTTCTGTATTGCTCCATATTGGGTTAAGGTGTTTCTGAAGATATTCCTGGTAAATTGGCTTCCTCTGTCACTGTGCAGAATCATTCCTCTGGCCCCGTCTCTGCGACAAGCAAGTTTAAAGGCTTCTAAGCAAAGTTCAGCTTTCATATTGGTATCCATTTTAAACCCACGTATACTTCCATCGTAGCAGTCAAGTACAGATGCGAGATAGAGCTTCCCATTTTTACATGGTATTTCAGTAATATCCATTAACCATTTCTCATTGGGGTTTTGAGCTGTGAAATCCTGTTGTATTAGGTTTTCTGCTTTTTGGGCTTCAGAATCAGCTTTCGTAATCCCTTTTGGTCGCCTTTTACAACGGATCATAAGCTTGTTTTCTTTGCATATTCTATATACCGTGCTGTAACTTCCTCTATAATTTTTATAGTTCTTCAGATATTTATATATGCGCCTAACTCCATAATTTGTGTTTTCTGGTTCTTCTTTCAGCAGCTCATAAATTTGCTTTAATAGATCAGCGTATTTATAGGGTTTGTTCTTATTTCTGAGATGTTTATAATAGCCGGATTCGCTTACCCGAAGTACTCGGCATAGCGCCGCTACGCTCCAGTTTTCTTCCTGACGGCGGCATAATTCAATGTACTTCATCCGCTGATCCTGGTTTACTTCCTCCGGCTTTTGGCGAAAAAACCTAAAGCATCCTGGAGTATTTCTACATCTTCCCGAGCTTGTTTTAATTCTTTGCGAAGCCTGCTATTTTCTGCTTTGATTTCTTCCTCGCTCATTTGTCTACCGTTACTATCAAAAACCATCTTTTGTTTTCTGGCTCTGGATCTCCAACCATAAATTGTACCTTCTTTAATGCCTAATCGCTGGGCCGCTGCCGCTACTCCTATTTCCTCAGCCAGCTTCAAGGTCTCAATGCGTTCTTCTTTTGTGTACAAATTTGCCATCCAAAATCGCTCCTTCTTATTTTTAGGATACCATTTCCTAACGATTTTAGACTGCACTTTTATTGTAGCACTCCAGTTTAGCCTTATTCAATAAAGTGTATACAACTGCCTTTCGATTGTTTCAAAAGTTTAAGGTGTTGACTTTGAAAATTAGGACGATGCTAAATTAACGGCTCTATTCTTTAAGGAAGTTAATGCGTATGATATGATGTGAGTATAAATCTATTTAATAGGCGGTGACTTAAATGGAAAAAGTCCTATCTTCGGAGGAACTCATAAAATATATTTTTAATATGGACAGCGAAAATTCAGTTTTTCAGTTTTCTATACCAGGTAAAGGCAAATTCACTCTTGTTTTGCAAGAAGAAGAAGTGCAATCAATAAAAGCTGACGTTGAGTCAAATCTATACCTTGAGCATATGTTCAAAAAAAGTAAAGAACAATACAAGAAAGGTTTTGGAATTACAACTACCGACATTTTAAGAGTTCTTTCAGAAAAAGATTTTATGTGATGGAAAATCATAATGTTATATGGACTCCTGTTGTAAGGGAAAAAATCATTGAATTTAGAAGTGAAAGATTTACTCCAGCGGAAACTCTTAATTTTATCTCGCAGGTTATCATAGAAACTGAAAATCTTTTAAAAAATCCTATTATCGGCAAGACTTATAAAGAAGAATTTGGAGAATATACAGGTGTATCAAGGGTTGTAGTTAAGAAATTTAAGATTTATTATAAACAGTTTGATAATGATATAGTCATCATTGGATTATTATTCCCAGGTGAAAACAATTAGAGAACAGAAATCAAAAGAGATAGTAAGGCCCTGAGAATGACTGCTCCCCTACTGATTATAAAATAAAACTTAATCGTTGAAGAGATAGATAGTTTTGAGACACAAATAATTACACGTAATATTAGATTAACCGCATATTCCATCCTGGTATCCCTTGCCGAAAAATAAATAACCCGCAATGACTTGCGGGCATAATCCCCTGGATTATTACTGTTTACCATAACCATTCATAATTGCGCTTGCCATAAAGTATACGGCGGCTCTGAACGGTGTCGCCCTTCACAACATAGGCCCCTGATTCAGCCGGCAACTTTCGTCCTCTGAAAAAGGTAACCTGGGCGCAAATGGCGTCGGTAGCGGGCAGTTTGGCGTCCCGGGCGTTATCTTCTTACGAAGCTTCTATGAAGTACTGGTAATATTATTAGCCCAGTACCTCGAAAAACATCTGAGGTACTGGGCGGTATTGGTATTTATGCATGGAAAACTCAATCTCACCCAGGAAATTGGTCAGTATAGCCTCTGCATACCATTTTTCTTTAAATGCCCAAACAGGTTACGGATACGAACATTATATCAATAACAGGGTAGTTCTATAGAGTAATTTTCTCTGCCGCTTTCCTGCCCAAGTTAATATGCATATGATAATCACGCTACCCCGATAACTTCTATTTTAGGCCCAAACCATTTCTCATAAATGCGGTCATAAGTCCCATTTTTATAAAGAGTCTCCAACCCCTGGTTAAGCTTATCCAGTAATTGCTGATCGCCCTTTTGTACGGCGATACCAACCGATTGACTAGCAAACACTTTTCCCACCATCTGTAAATTGCTTTCACTATGCTCGGTTAGATAATATGCAGTAGGGGCATAAGGAACGATGGCAGCATCAGCCTGACCCTCTTCCATTGCGGACCATATTTCCTCTAATGTATCAAAAACTAGCCGCTGGGTCTTCGGGTATCTTTTCACTAATTCATCTATTGCTTCCTGAGACTGAGTTCCTAGCTGACAGGCAATTTTATTACCGGCCAAATCATCCAGAATCATTTCCTGATTACTTCCCTTAACGGTTAAGATTATGTCTCCATAATCAAAGTAGGGCCTAGTAAAATCGATTATCTCTTTACGTGGCTCATGTATGGTTAACCCCGAAATGATTAAATCAACCTGTCCTGAACGTAAAGAAGGTATGAGCTGATCAAAACTGATATCTTTGACGGTAATCTCTACTCCCAATTCTTTTTCCAGTGCATCAAGTAAATCCATTTCGAAACCTACATACTCATTGCCATCTTTGAATTCAAATGGAGGAAAATCAACCGAACTTCCTGCTATTAGAGCCGAAAATTCCAGATTGACTATTTTAGCGGCGTTATCCCAAGATATTGGAACCTGCAGACCGTCGGCCAGTATTCTCACCGGCGCCATTGTCCTGTCGTCCACGATGACCGGAAGAACCTTCATCGTAACCTGTTCTCCATTGATCATAACCTGGGAATTGCCAATAACCATAGCAATTTCATTATTCCCCTTTACGATGGTAACTGCCTGTTTTTCCCCATCCCAGCTAACGTCTGCTCCTAAAGCATCAGCAATATCCCGTACCGGGACCATCACCCGGTTATTATCAATGAATGGCGCCGGGTCAGTCTCTATTGCTTTGCCTGCTATTTTCAGCCCCGCCTCCGGCTGGGCGTTAGCTGTCGGCACGCAGGCAAAGATAAAAATCGCCAGTACGGCAGCTACAGTAGTTATTATTGGGCCAATCGCATACCTTTTTCCAACCATATGTAATGACCTCCTTTTTCCGGATATTATAACATATTCCAATTAGTTCCCACATGTTGATATCAAGCGCAATAGTCGTCACAGCCGAGGTGGCACCCATACAAGCAATCATTTTCCTGATGCCGGGCGGTAATGAACTGGTCTTCCTCTTCCTGCTTCCTTCATTATAAATGCATTTGCAGGCAATTTGCCTTCTATGGGTTGGAATGGCCTGCCGATGAATGAGTCATAGCGTCGGCCGCCATTTGTTTTGGATATGATGGTATAAAGCTATAATCAAACAGCGGGATAAGGAGGAATTAAAATGGCCATACTAAATGATGATGTGAAAAAGGTTCTGCAGAATGCAGGCATGTGGGTCCTGGCGACGGCTACTCCAAACGGGGTTCCCAATGCCGTCCCAATTAACTTCGTTCAGATATTAAGCGACAGTCAGATAATGCTCGTAAACAATGCCATGAAAAAACCATCGTCAATATCGAAAATAATCCCAATGTGGCTGTAACTGTATGGTATGAACATGATGGTTACCAGATCAAGGGAAAGGCTGCCATTGAAACATCCGGGCCCAATTTCGAGGCCGGAGTGGCCATGGTCAAGCAAGAAAAGCCTTTCCTGGACCCCAAAGGAGTAGTCATCGTTGATATCAATGAAATATACATTACCACCCCTGGCCCTGATAATGGGAAACAGCTATAAACCAGACAAATAGGACAGCAATCGGGTAGGAGGCTACCCATTAGTTGAGTAGCCGACCTCCCACACCACCGTACGTACCGTTCGGTATACGGCGGTTCCAAAGTTTACACATTACTTCGCAGAGTAATATTCCATCAAACTGAGGTA
>JAAYJY010000348.1 GCA_012522705.1 Syntrophomonadaceae bacterium
AACGGACCATGGAGCAAGCGATATGGGCATATTGTCTGGAGTGCTCCAATCACAGCAAAAAGGAAGTAGAGTTGTGCACCTTCAAAAAATGTCCCCTTCATCCTTTTAGGCTGAAGCCCAATCAAGAGGATCGCAGCCGCCTGGAAGAGGTGAAAAGCAAACCCTTCGACCCACAGCAGACCTTATTTAAGTAGACATCGCAGGTAATTGTGCTGAGCTGAAAGTTTACCTACCCTCCACGAAGCAATTGAATGGGGGATAGTAATCATAATCAATGCATTGCCCCGCTGGCCCGTGGCGGTTTTTCAGTATCCGTAATTCGACCGAACAGGCACCCCCGGGCTGGGAGGCGGCGTTGCCATCCCGCCCATCCTGACCTGGTATTTCCCGCACCTGCAATCCCAGTATCACATCCGGGACAATTGCTGCCGCCCCGCTTCCCCGGAGGTCATCCATGCCCGGTTGGACCAAATGGTGCTGCTCCAGGCTGGATATCACCATAACCGGTGTCTTAAAGTCGCGGCTCACCCGCTTCAATTCCAGTACCGCTTTATCCAGATTACGCTGATCGGAAACCCTGGGATCATGCGGTGCCAGTAGCTGCAGGCAGTCCACTACCACTACCGGCGAATTGCCGGTTAAGTGTTTATGCCGGGCGATGGTGGTTCTGATATGCTCTACTCCCCAATCCCCCCAGCCTTCATTGATGTAGATGCGCTCGGCATATTGCCCGTAGACCTCGATACTTGAGGCTGCCAGTTCTTGCTCATCCGGACAGTGTCCATCGCGGCGACTGCAGATAGTCATATCTCTGGCGGTCAGGGCCGGGCCCGGTTGGGTGCCGCTGTTTGTAAATGTCAGGCGGCTTAAACTGCGGGCCATAAGCTCGGTGCGGGCTGCGGCCAGACTGAAAACCAGGACATCAGTCCCGCCCATGGCCACTTGATCGGCAACTTGAAGGGCAAAAGCCGTCTTACCCGATGAACTAACCGCCTCCAACAAGTATAGTCCTTCATACAGGCCCCCATCCAGGGCCATATCCAATCGCTCAAATCCGGTCGGGACAAACCCAGTGTTCAAGCGATCCGACCCCGCATTCAAGAAGTCCTTGAGATGATAGGCCGCACTGGTCTACTGATATTCCTCGCAGCTCATTTCCTGTTGCTCTTCTTCCTGGTTGCCCAAGGCGTCCAAAGCTTCCTGCACCGTTCTGGCAAAGGCCTCCCGGTCCTCAGTCAAGGCTTCGTTGGGATCATTGTAGGGCTCGGAGATATTAACCTGGAAAAAAGAGATGTCCAGAGTTTTAAGCTCCTGGGCCAGCTTGGCGGTGGTCTCCTGCCCGGTTGCATCATTGTCCAGGCTGAGTATAAGGCCTCCATTGGGGGGATGCTTCTTTATATGTTCGATAAACGGCTCGGTGTTGGCGGGACTGGCCAGTGCGGTAGCCTCCGCCCCCACTTCTACCAGGCTCAAGGCGTCCATCTCACCCTCTACTATAAACACCGGTTTCCCGCTCTGCAGGGCTTGGGGGTTGAATATGGGACTGGACCCTCCCCGTTTCCTAATACGCTCCGTTTTCAAAGCGTGCGGATCCATATTTCTAACCGTATAGGTAAATTTGCCGGTGGGAATGATGCCCGCCCGCCAAATCCGCAGTCCGGTACTGTCCCTGGTGGTGAAGGCCGGTTCATACCCCAATAAAAATCGCTCTATGGTGGACTGGCTCAGCCCCCGCTTCTGGAAATAATCCGTTTCTCCTACCCTTGCATGGGCCTCTCTTATGTAATCAGTGTAGTCCTTGGGCGGCTCCCCGGCCTTGGCGCCCATGTATTTGCTGCCGGGCCGTTCCATCTCCATCTTCTGCAGCTTGATCCGATACAACTCATAAGCCTTTTCTAAAACCTCAGTTGGATTATTCAGATTGTAGTCAATGCCGATTAGATCAAAGATGTCATAATTGGCTTTGCACACGAAACAATGGACCTTGCGCAAGGCCTGGTCATAAATCATGCTGGGGTCGGTATCCTGGTGGTCTGGGCTCAGACAGGCAAAAGGCTCACCGGTATAGATACCTTTGCGTTTCAAATAAGCCTCCAGTTGGTCTTTGATGAAATCGACAGCCTGTTCTCGGTTCAATATGATGCACCCCCTCTATAAAGAACTACGCATAAACTGGGCGCGTATATGGGTAGAAGCCGGCAACAGAAACGAAAAAAACAATCGCCTGCCAGGCATAAAGGAGGGTGGCCAAGGGCCCAGTGAGGAACCATGCGTTCACAATGCCTGGGCCTGTTTATTCATCATGGTTTGGGTCAACCAACGGACCAGAACGCCCATGCCAAAGAAAATAGGAATCCCGTAACAGGACCGCCAATGGCGGATTTCGAAGATGTCCGTCCATACCAGGATCATTTCGATGGGAACCGCCAGGACAAGAGCCAAAACCGCCATAGCGGCCAAATAGCTGCTCCACGATCGGTATCTTTGGTAAACCAGCATGTAAACCACGGGGATGAAGGAGAAATTAGCCGTGACCAAGTGCGGCGTCCAAGGGGTGAGCCAGTAATGGTAATACCACAGGCCCGTTTCGCTAAACACTGCGTCCAAATGGGCGGACAATATCAACACTAAGAGACCAACGATAAATATCTCCTGCAGCCGCTGCTTGTCGACGTATTTCCACCAGACCAACCAGGGCAGAAACAGCAAAACCAGCAGAATCCACCACTGCCAGGAGAATAGATCCAGGTTGAGCCAGTTTTCTATCCGCAGTTGGGTCAACTGGCGTTCGGCCTCATAAATCATTTGGTTGTATTGTTCATGGCTCATCGCTTCCATAAAATTACTCATCATTCCATCCCGGTTATTTCCCGGATTCCAGCCCACCAGAATGCCAAACTCAGCCTGGATGCCCGGCATCTTTGGATCGATTCTACATCCGAATCCGGGCTGATACCCAGGCAAAATACCTACACTTAAGTTATTTGCATCCTGGTTAGGATTTATCCAAGGGTGGGCGGATTGTCGAAAATCTAATTATCAACCACGAACAGCTCACATCCTTTGACTGACAAACGCTCATATCCGTCCGGAGTAACCAGTACCATGAACTCGGTTTTGACTACGCCGTGCTGCGGGTGGGTTAAATGCATCTCTAGAGTAGTAACCATATTGGCCTGCAATTCCAGATCGGAATTGGCTTCCAGGACCGGCAGTTCATTTACCTCCACGCCCACCCCGTGCCCGATCAGAGGGCTCTTTCGATCCGCCAGGGTCTGGAAGTAATCGCCTACCCCCAGCCTTTGGGCGCAATCATTGGCAGTATGGAAAAGGTCGCTGCACCGGGTCCCGGGTTTCAGCTCTTGCAGCACCGAATCCACTATCTCCCGCAGGTAATCGTGCAGGGCTCTTATCCCGGGCTTGGGTTTGCCAAGTACGTAGGTGCGGGACTCATCGCAATGGTAACCGTGATGGAAAACCGGAATATCCGCCATTACCAAATCTCCGGGTTGGATTGGCCTCATTGAGGGTCCCGCCGTGATGGCCGAACTGAGCCCTACCCCGGTGATGGTGTTGGCCCAACCGGTAGTACGGTAGAGATTTTCTCCGGACGCCAACGGTCCGTTGACCATGAGGTAATCGGAAATGCGGATGCATATAGCCCCTTCATGACCGGCCCGGCGATGGGCATATTCAATCTCGGCGGCCAGCTCCAACTCCGTCATCCCGGGCTTAAGCACCTCAAATACCCGGTCATGCCCAACCTGCATGATGGCACAGGCACCGCGTATCAATTTGAGTTCTTCCGTGTCCTTGATCATCCGCTGGATCAAGATCTCCCTGGTGACGCTCACGGGAAGGAACTCCGGCAATAAGCGCTGCACGCGCAAATACAGATCGGCGGGCATGACATCGGTTTCCAGGCCCAGTTTCCCGCTTCGAACGCCCATCGCATTCAGGTAAGCCCCAACGTTCCCTATTCCCCCGACCACCATCTGGCCCGTATCCAGCCAGGTTTCAGCCAAGGCGAATTCCAACCCCTTGCGCACTATCAGCCGGTAATCACCAGCAGTGATGAGCAAGATGGCCGGTTGGGCGGTGCCGCAATAATAGAA
>JAAYJY010000349.1 GCA_012522705.1 Syntrophomonadaceae bacterium
ACCTTGAACCCAGCCCGGTTCTGCAAAGTCTCCACAAACAGGGCAGCCTGCTGCAGAGCCTCAAAGGTACCGGTGTCCAGCCAGGCAAAACCCCGGCCCAACAGTTCCACGTTGAGCAGATTCTGCTCCAGGTACAGGCGATTCAGATCAGTTATCTCCAATTCTCCCCGCGCCGATGGCTTAAGACTGCGGGCCAGTTCCACCACTTGGCGGTCGTAAAAATACAGCCCGGTGACAGCAAAACTGGAACGGGGCTGGGCGGGCTTTTCCTCCAGAGATACCGCCCGCTGCCCGGCATCGAATTCGATCACCCCAAATTGGCGTGGATCCTTCACCCGGGAGGCGAAAACGGTGGCTCCCTCCTCACTAGCCGCCACCCGGCGCAGCATGGGGGTAAAACCCTGCCCGTAAAAGATATTATCTCCCAGGATCATGGCCACCCGTTCAGATCCTATAAATTCTTCACCGATAATGAAGGCTTGGGCCAGTCCATCCGGGCTGGGCTGCACAGCGTAAGAAAGAGATAATCCCCATTGCCCCCCGTCCCCCAGCAACGATTCGAAACGGCCTATGTCCTGGGGAGTCGAAATAATCAAGATATCTCTGATGTCAGCCAGCATCAGGACCGACAAGGGGTAATAGATCATGGGTTTATCATAAATAGGAAGCAATTGCTTGGAGATGACCTGGGTCAGAGGATAGAGACGGGTGCCGCTGCCCCCGGCCAAAATGATTCCCTTCATAAACAAAACGACCTTCCCAGACATTGTCTATCGGATGTTCAACAGAATTATAACAGATAGCACTGCTATTTCAAAGAATGCCGGGGATTGAGGGGCGTTGGGAACTAAATGCGGGAAATCTGCTCTGGCAATAGACTATTCGCTTCGTTCAAAGCGACAACCTTGCCATTCCGAGCGAAGCGTACCTTTCATTCCAAACAGAGCGAAGAATCTCACCCCAGCGGACAAACCCTTCAACTCGTTCAGAATGACAATAGTCCGTCATCCAGAGGAGCCGAAGAAGACGAAAGAGCTCAGCACAGAGCGAGACTCTTCGCTTCGCTCTGAGTGACAGTGGACAGCTCTCTGAGTGACAGTGGACAGCTCTCTGAGTGACAGTGGACGGCTCTCTGGGTGACAGTATCCTACGCTCTGAGTGACAGTGGACGGCTTCTGGGTGACAGCGCCGCGGTGTGGAATAGTGCAACCTGGCCACGCCGCCGGAAAGAGATGGACCCCAAAATAGGGTCCATCCAACGGTCTTATATGCTTTGCCTGCCAGTGCTTGGGGACTCATCCTCCCGGCCTCAAATGCACCGGGACGAGCTCCTTGCTTGGATAAAAGAACCCACTATTGGACCAATGCCCATGCCAAATCGAACCGGGGCGACTTCCCGCCCTCAAACCAACTATTTCTTGGTAGTGAAATCCAAGACCTTACCATAAGTGATATCAGAATCCTCATCAACGGCATAAGCCATAAAGTAATACTTCTTATTCGAATCCAGGTCGTCCAAGTCCAAGTAAAATTTACTCTCAGAGCCTTTGCCCTTGCTGTAATCGGCGCTGCCGTCCTCACCCTTGGATACCTGGCTTTTATTAGTACCATAGTAGAAACCGAACCTTTTGATATCCAGATCGCCGTCGTCGGTGACTGCGCCGTTCAGGCGGGCACTGTCCTTGGTTATGCTGGTGGCCTTGCTGGTGCTGACCTCTACCTCGCTGCCGGAATCGTCTTCTACAGCAACATCCAGCTCGGCTTCATACTTGATGCCGTTATTGTCTGTGACCGTGAAGGTTATGGTGGCTTCGTCCCCGTCATCGGCACCGCTGTTAGCCTTTATGGTAGCTTTGAAACTGGTTCCGGTGATGGTAGTCTTGACCGTTACCACCCGGTCCCCTGAGATACTATAGTCTACATCGTCGATATCCACGCTAAGAGTACCGGTGATGGTCGCATCATCTCCTGGTTCCAGGGTCAGTGAAGAACGGCTGAGCTTCAGTTCGCCTTTACTGACACCGGGAACTGTCACTCCGGCAATTGTTACCTGCTGGGTCGCGCCGTTCCATACCGCAGTATGACCGAAGGCCGCTGCTACCCAGGCAATGGGCAGGCAGGTCCGGCTGTTGGTGATCTCCGGCGCCACATCCATCACCCGGGCCTGGCCATTAACAAACATGGTGGGACTGCCGATCACCAAGACTACCGTGGTACTCCCCTTGGTCAATATGACCGTCCGGGTGGCTTCGTACCACTGGATCTGGGCATCAGTCAGGCCCATGGCATATCCCACATAACGAATTGGCATATAAGTTCGGCTGTTCTTTATGTAGGGCGCCGCATCCATAGCCTGGGAGGAACCGTTAAGGGTGTAATAGCTCGAGCCGATGGTAAACACGCTGGAAGTGGTGGTTACTACGGGAGTATCTTCCTTATCTTCCGCAGTGGTAAAGCTCTTGACACTGCCGTAACCTATTCCTTCACTGCTTTTGGCATAGGACTTGAAGTAATACTTGGTGTCGGGTTTCAAACCGCTGAGCTTGAAGTCGAAGGTATCACCCTTTTTCAGCCGGTCGTCGTCATCCCCCACCTTTTTCTTGGTAGAAGCAGAACTGGTAGTGCCGTAATAGAACCCATATTCGGTGATTTTCTTGCCATCCCCCAATGAGGTCAGCTTTCCGTTCAGAACGGCCGAATCGGATTTGATGGAGCTGGCACTGCTGGTAGTGAGTTCGGGCACATCCGAACCGCCACCCACATCAAATTCTTCTACGTCCCCCAGTGAATAATAATAGGTGTCACCA
>JAAYJY010000350.1 GCA_012522705.1 Syntrophomonadaceae bacterium
ACCATCCAATTGGTATATCAGCCGAATGGCTTTATCCCAGTCGCCATTGGTGCCGATCCGTTCGATCCGAAACTTTTCTCCCATGAACTCAGTTTCGAATGCATGATCCCGTTTCGACGAGCCCAGACTCACGCTGACTATACGTTTCACAACCAAGCCTCCTCAATGAATGAGTCTCTTAGCGGGCGGTTCTTATCACTGCCAATACTTGGCTTATTTCCTCCGGATCTACCCATCTGTTGTCAGTGATGGGTGATGTTCCGATCTCGAGACTGATTACCTCGCTATCCAACAGTAATCCCTGGATAAGTTTGATCCGATTATCTGAACCTATGGCAATAACCGTGTTAAAGGTTTGCATCTGGCCGATCAGGTCCATTAGCTCGTTAAGCATCTCCTTGCCAGAGCGCTGCTCCACGTAATCGAGTCTCTCCTCTTCGGTCATCAGCATGATGAAGTCCACGCCTTCTTTTTCCATGATAGCTTGAATCTCAGTCTTGTTTTCTATTGGGAATCCGATGCATGCAATAGTCTTTCCTTTGCGCAATTCTCCTATTCCTTCCAGGCGGGATATGAAAGTGCGGTCCACCGACATCTTGTCAGCTACCTCCTGCTGGGAATATCCCAATCCCCTCAGTTGCAGGATCTTGGCGATTGAATCATAGATCTTCTTCCGGCTGATGATTTTATCCTGGATGCGAATGATATCCATATTTAACTCCTTGAGCACAACATTGAGCACAGTATCGTTAAAATTATAGCAAACCCGCAATAGCAATGAAAGGGGAGACGAGTCGTCGCTTTGGAAAAAGAAAGGAAAGTAACGAATCGGTTACTACCGGCATCTGGTTGTATGGTATCTGTGCTTCTGGCTCGTTTTTAAACATGGCGCCTGTTATGGGGTTTCTGGCACTGATCGCAGGATGGCCAGTATTTCTTCCATGCAGTCTGCCTGGTTGAGTCGGGAACGCAACTTTGATGCTCCAGGACGCTTTTTGATATACCAGGCCAATTGTTTACGCATCTCCCGGATTGCTATATGTTCTCCCTTGTATTCGATAGCTAACTCCAAGTGGCGCAGGGCGGTCTCTAGTCTTTCAGCCTGGGTGGGCGGCGGTACCGCTTTCCCGGTGGTCAGCAGTCCCACTGTTTCCCTGATCAAAAAGGGATTGCCTAAAGCCGCCCGTCCAATCATCACCGCGTCACATCGGGTACGGTCCATCATCTTCAGTGCGTCCTCGGCATTGTGTATATCGCCATTGCCGATAACCGGGATACCGACATGTTCCTTGGCGGCCTTTATCATCGCCCAGTCGGCCTGCCCGCTGAAAAACTGCATACGGGTACGGGGGTGAAGGGTGATAGCTGCCACTCCTTCTTGCTCAGCCACCTGGGCCAACTCGATGCAGTTGGTATGTTCATCATCCCACCCCTTGCGCATCTTGACGGTTACGGGAACCTTCACCGCTCTCACTACTTCCCTGATTATCTGCCGGCACCGGGGTACATCCAGCATCAAGGCCGCCCCCTCCCCATTCCTCACTATCTTGGGGGTGGGACAGCCCATGTTGATATCAATTATATCAGCTCCCCGGTCAGCTACGATGGCTGCAGCCTGACCCATGGCTGACGGCTGAGAACCGAATATCTGGACCATGACCGGCTTCTCTTCGCCAGTAGTATCGGCTATCCGGTAGGTTCTGCTCTGGCCATATACGAGCCCCATATCGCTTATCATTTCGGTGCAGACCAGGCCACAACCAAAGGACTTGGCTATAACTCGGAAGGCTTTGTCGGTTACTCCCGCCATGGGTGCCAAAACTACTGGGTTAACCACTTTCACATTACCGATATTGAACACTTCTAACCCCGGTTGAGATCGTAGATCATCCGCAAACCCTCCAATGTCAGGTTTTCATCGATGAAATCGATCAGATCTGTTTCATCGGCTATTATGGAGGCTAATCCTCCCGTCGCAATAACCTTGGGGCGGCCGGGGATTTCTTTCTTCATCCGGCTGATGATTCCTTCCACCTGCCCTACAAAACCATACATTACACCCACTTGCATGCTCATGATGGTGTTCTTGCCGATCATGCTCTTGGGCATATTTAATTCTATCCGCGGCAGTTTGGATGCCCGGTTGACCAAGGCCTCGGTGGATATCTTGATCCCAGGTGCAATGGCGCCACCCAAGTATTCACCGGCCCCGCTTACCACGCAGAAGGTAGTAGCAGTGCCAAAATCGACGATAATCAAGGGTCCCCCATATTTATTGTATGCCGCCACCGCATTTACGACCCGGTCTGCTCCCACTTCCCGGGGATTATCGTATTTGATAGCCAAGCCGTTCTTCACCCCTGGCCCTACTACCAAAGGCCGGCATCCCAAATAACGTTCACTCATGGCGACCAGTTCCGCCATCAACGTTGGCACAACTGAAGAAATAACTGCCCCTGCTACCGACCGCATTGACAGCCCTTCATAATTGAACAAAGATGACACCATAATTCCATATTCATCGCTGGTCTTTTGAGTGTCGGTCCTGACCCGCCAATGAGTCAATAACCTGTCCTTTTCGTAGACTCCTATTACAATATTTGTATTGCCTACGTCAAATACCGTAATCATTGATGGCCCTCCGCTAATCCATATTCAATAAATCCAGGCTTATATCCATGTTTGTAGCGCTATGGGTCAGCGCCCCCATAGAGATAAAATCGACCCCGGTTCGAGCCACCTCAGCTATATTCCCCTCATTTATCCCCCCGGAAGCTTCCAGCAAAGCCCGTCCATCAACAATTCTGACAGCCTCGATCATTATATCCACGCTCATATTATCAAGCATAATTATATCCGCACCCGCTTCTACGGCTTCCCTCAACTG
>JAAYJY010000351.1 GCA_012522705.1 Syntrophomonadaceae bacterium
GTCCATGACGTGGTCGCGCTCCCGCTGCGACATGTCACCATGCAGTGAATCGGCCGCGTATCCACGGCTGTTCAAGACCCGGTTGAGGTGATCCGCGCCCTTCTTGGTGCGGCAGAAGATCAGGCTCACCTGGGGGTGTTCCACATCGATGACTCTGCAGATGGTTTCCACCTTTTGGCGGGGATTGACTTCATAATAGTACTGCTCGGTCAGGGATACGGTCAGTTCCGGTGACCCTATGACGATGAGCTGCGGATTTTTCATAAAGGTCCGGGCCAGTTTCCGGATCTCCGCCACCAGGGTGGCTGAGAACAACATGGTCTGCCTCTCCTGGGGGCAAAGTCCCAGTATCTTCTCGATGTCGGGCAAAAAACCCATGTCCAGCATCTCATCGGCTTCGTCGATGACCACGAAATCAAGGCTGGAGCGGTCGATAGTACCCCGCTAGAGGTGGTCCAATAACCGGCCGGGAGTGGCTACCACTATCTCCGGCTGACGGCGCAAAGCTCTAAGCTGGAGCTCGATCGATTGCCCTCCATATATGGGCAGGGCTTTGGTCTTCAAAGCCATACCCAGGGAATTGATCTCATCGGCTACCTGCACAGCCAGTTCGCGGGTGGGGCACATGACCAGGGCCTGCAAGCCCTGCTGGGGTCTTATCCCGTTTAAAACCGGAATGCCAAATGCGGCCGTCTTGCCGGTGCCGGTCTTGGCCTGCCCCATGATATCTTCACCGGCCAGGCCGGGTGGAATTGCTTCGCTCTGAATCGGGGTAGGACATTGGAAGCCTTTCTTCTCTATCATCCTGAGAATGGCCGGCTTCAGGCCCATCTCTTGAAACGTCATCGGGATTTGCAATAAAGTTCCTCCTTGTAATTAACTCCTGATCCCAGGAATCAATCCCTGGGAACCGCTGCTCCTTGTAGGCAAACGCTCACATACTAGACAATTATAACACATTACCGGCTATTTGCCACATTCCTATCCGAGCCCCGGCGGCTGCAGAAACTATCCAACCATCACCCTGCCAAAACTATTGCTGCTGGAGAGATATGGAACAGGCACAGACTCCTACCGGGAAGCCGATTATTGAATCCCGGGTAAAATGGATTCCCCCTTGGCATGTATACTTGGTCCGACTATTGTCAAGTTCCTGGCCCCTGACTTAAAATATAAACACTTGTCCGGTCGGCTGGCCCAGTCTCCTGGGCCAATTAAATCCTAACCATCCGAGAGCCGGGCATCTCTGTGTATTAAGGAGTGAAGGAATTGGGTTTTGAAAATCTGGTATTCGGCAAACAGGACGCCCACCAATTACTGCAGCAATACGGAAGTCCTCTCTATGTTTATGATGAAGAGATACTGCGGCTCCGCTGCCGGGAGATGAGGAATCTTTTGAGTTATCCCAGATTCCGGGTCAACTATTCCGCCAAGGCCAATACCAATGTGGGACTCCTCAAAATAATCGCTTCGGAAGACCTGGATGTAGACGGCATGTCTCCCGGGGAAATGCACTTGGAATTGATGGCCGGTTTTCTTCCTCATCGGATAACCTTTATCGGCAACAATGTATCCGTGGATGAATTCCGCTATGCGGTGGAACGGGGCATCCTGGTCAGCGTTGACTCGATTTCCCAGCTGAAGACCCTCGGCCCGGTAAACCGGGGTGGTCCGGTATGCCTGCGTATCAACCCGGGCATCGGGGCGGGCCACCATGAAAAGGTAGTTACCGGCGGAAAAGAGGTCAAATTCGGCATCGCCACGGAGGATCTGCCCTGGGCTCAAGATATAGCCGCCCAATACCAGATGACCATCACCGGCTTGAACCAGCATATCGGGTCTCTGTTTCTGGAGCCGGATGCCTATGTTGACGCGGCCGCCTTCATCCTGCAGACCGCAGCTTCGCTGCCCACCGTGGAAATGGTGGATCTGGGCGGAGGATTCGGCATCCCCTACCGTCACGGCGTAGAGCCGCGCCTGGACCTGACTGAACTGGGCACCCGGCTCGACACCCTCATCAATGAATGGGTGGAGCGCAACCGCCCCCTGACGATCCGCACCGAGCCGGGGCGTTATGTGGTAGCGGAATGCGGCGCCTTGCTGGGCACCGTGACCGCAGTCAAAGAGAATGATAACACCGTCTTCGTCGGCACCGATATCGGCTTCAACACCCTGGTGCGCCCGGCTATGTACGACAGTTACCATGAGATAGACGTAGCGCCGGGGACCGAGCGCCCTTATGAGGAATATCGGCAACCGGTATATGTGGTAGGCAATATCTGTGAGAGCGGCGATATCCTGGTACATGACCGGGTCATCCCCCGCTGTAAGGAAGGCGATGCTCTGATAGTGCACGATGCCGGCGCTTATGGCTTCTCCATGGCCAGCACCTATAATTCCCGTCCCCTGCCCGCGGAGGTGCTTATCACCAGCGAGGGCAACGTTCGTCTGCTCCGGAGGGCCCAAACCCTGGAAGACCTTTGGTGGTAGAGCATCAGAAACGCTGCAGATAGCCCTCGATATATTTCTTGACGGCCTTAGCCGGCTGGTAAACTCCAAAATGACCTTCACAAAGAATGTCGGCCTCGAGGTCCAGCAGCGTCTGCATCGATTTCCGCCACTGCTGCATATCCGAACCCCATTCCTCATTGAAAGGACCGTGAATATCCTGGCCAAAAAGCACCCGCTGGCCAGCAA
>JAAYJY010000352.1 GCA_012522705.1 Syntrophomonadaceae bacterium
CATCAGGATCGCTGGCACTTTGCACGATATCGGCAAGCTTTATGTCCCCCTGGATATCCTGAGCCAACCGGGGAGACTTTCCGAAATCGAGTACCTTTTTATCAAAACCCACCCGGCGGCAGGCTATGACATTTTGAAAAGCATTCCTTTCGATGCCCCCATCGCCGATATAATCATGCAGCACCATGAACGGGTGGATGGAACCGGCTATCCCAAGGGATTGAAGGGCGACGAGATTCTCCTCCCAGCCCGGATAATAGCGGTTGCCGATGTTTTTGAAGCAATGGCATCTCATCGGCCCTATCGTGCCTCACTGGGGATGGAGAAAGCTTTGGACGAGATACAGAAGAACGCTGGTAGTCTTTACGATCCGGATGTAGTAGCAGCTTGTATCCGGGTGGTCAGTGACAAGGACTTCGAGTCCATTTTTGCAAACAAATAGTGCGCTGATTATTACATTCAGGGATTGCGCCAGTATTTACGGTCCAGGCTGCGGTACTGGATGGCTTCAGCCACATGCCCGAGCTGGATCTCTTCACACTGGTCGATATCGGCAATGGTGCGAGCGACCTTGATCACCCGGTCGTATGACCGGGCGCTCATACCGAATTTGTCAAAAGCCTGTTTAAGGATCTGCCTGGAGTCGCGGTCCAGCTGGCAAAATGATCTCACCGCGCTGGTGTCCATGCGGGAATTGAACGAGAAAGAATATCCGGAGAAACGCTGTTTCTGGAATTCACGGGCTCGGCTGACTTCACTCCTCATATTGCCAGACTGGCAGCCAATGCTATCATCGGTTAGTTCTTCATATCTTATGCGCGGCACTTCAACGTGTAAGTCCATCCGGTCCAGCAAAGGACCCGATATTCGGCTCAGGTACCGATGGATCTGCAAGGGCGTGCAGCGGCATTCCAGATCCGAGCCGTAGTTGCCGCATGGGCAGGGATTCATGCTGGCGATAAGAGCGAAATCAGCCGGGTAGGTTACGGTCGATTGAGCCCGGGCGATGGTGACCTCCTTATCCTCTAACGGTTGGCGCAGGGCTTCCAATAGGTCGCGGTTGAATTCTGGCATTTCGTCCAAGAACAAAACCCCGTTCTGGGCCAAGCTGATCTCGCCGGGGCGCGGTATGCGCCCGCCTCCGATGACGCTGGCGGAGGAGGCATTTTTGTGCGGGGTTCGGAAAGGCCGGGTGGTAATCAGGGGGTTGTTGCCATCTAATAGATTGGCCACCGAATAAATACGGGTGGTCTCCAGTATTTCCTGGCGGGTCATGACCGGCATGATACCGGGCATACGGCGGGCCAGCATCGTCTTACCGCCCCCGGGGGGACCTATCAAAAGCACATTATGGAGGCCGGCTGCGGCGATCTGCAAGGCCCGCTTGGCATTTTCCTGTCCTTTTACCTCGCCGAAATCAGGTTGGTTCACCCGGTCGATATGATCGTCATAATCATTCATGGTGACTGGTGCGAGCGGTTGCTGTTCGTTGACGAACGCACACAGGTCTTGGAGGTGCGATACTTGAAATGAGCATACCTCACGGACCATGGCTGCTTCCAGGCTGTTTCCCGCCGGTACCACCAAGCAGGATTGTGGGCATGAGGCCTGCAGTTCGAGGGCCATGGGCAGGATGCCAGGAACAGCCTTCACCGTCCCGTTGAGTGATAGCTCCCCAGCTAGGAAAAAGGTATCAGGTAACTGGGAACGTAACTGGCCGGTAGCGATCAGGATTCCCACCGCCATGGCCAGGTCGAAATGACTGCCTTCTTTTTTGAAATCAGCCGGGGCCAGGTTGACAATGATTTTACGATTGGGAAAATCGAACCCTGAATTCTTGATGGCCGATCTGGTTCTCTCCCTGGCTTCCCTGATGGCTGCGGATGCCAAACCCACGATCTCAAAAGCGGGCAAGCCATTCTGAATATCCACTTCGACCTGGACCGGCTTGGCTTCAATTCCGGTGAGCACCATAGTATTTACTACCGATAACATAATATTGCTCCTGAAAGTCTGATAATACAATATTCCCCATTAACTGTAAATTTCCTGCTGGATTTTGAAGTTCGGCCCTTGATGTGCGAAATGGAAGAAAAGTAAGCCAAATACATTGCCATTCTGGATTAAATAAAGGTACAATCTAGCTGATAGCACGTGGATAACCTGTTTGGCAAACATAGGAGGTTCGTATGTTTAATCTGGGACCATGGGAAGTTGGGTTGATCCTGGTGGTTGCGCTCATTGTGGTAGGACCGGGGAAACTACCGGAGGTAGCCAAAGCGATAGGAAAAGGAATGAATGAGTTTAAAAGGGCTACCGCCGGATACAAAAAGGACTTTCAAGATGTGATGAATAGCATAGAAGACACCGTCAAGGAAACGGACAAGGGCGAAGAAAAAACCCAACCAGCCAACAGTATCGCTGAGACAGCGCAGGGATTCGATAAAGCGGTCCATGGGAAAGACGATACGGAACCAGGCCCATTGCATTAATAACAGGTAAATCAGGTCTGATTAAGAAATTTAGTGACAGCCATAGTAAAGAATGGTACGATACTAGAGGTTCAATATACAAGCTAATAGACTCTTATCCAGAGTGGTGGAGGGACGGGCCCGATGAAACCCGGCAACCGACTTTGATGTACGGTGCCAAATCCTGCAGGAACTTTTCCTGAAAGATAAGAGGGGTATAAAACATAAAGCCCTCTTTTGATGGAAGAGGGCTTTTCATATATTACGGCGATGAGGAGAGGAAAGAATGAGCAAAGACATTGAAAGCATTTTACGGGAAAGGATTCTGGTGCTGGACGGAGCCATGGGCACCATGCTTCAGCAAAAAGGCATGATGCCGGGGCAGTGCCCGGAGCTGTTCGGGGTTGAGCATCCAGAAATATTGCAGGAGATTCATCAGCAATATGCGGATGCCGGGGCTGACATAATTGAAACCAACACATTCGGAGCCAATCGTTTCAAGCTGGCTGAGTATGGTTTGGAGGATAGAGTCGAGGAAATCAACAGTGAAGCGGTCCGGCTGGCCCGGGCGGCAGCCAAAAACAAGGCTTTGGTGGCTGGCTGTATAGGCCCGACCGGGCGCTTGCTGCGACCGATGGGCAATGTGGATTTTGATGATCTGTACGAAGCTTTTGCCCGGCAGGCGGCAGCCCTGGAAAAGGCAGGGGCTGATCTGATCTCCATCGAGACCATGACTGATATTGGAGAGATGCGGGCGGCTTTGATTGCAGCCCAACAGACCAGCCGGCTGCCGGTTATTGCTCATTTGACATTTGAGCCCGGCGGCCGGACCATGACCGGCACTGATCCCCTGACCGCCGTGGTTATCCTCGGTGCGTTGCAGCCTCTGGCCATGGGGGCCAATTGCTCGGGGGGGGCATTGGAGCTGTTACCGATCATCGAGGTGATGGCCAGACATACCAATGGTTTTGTATCGGTGGAACCCAATGCCGGTCTGCCCCGTTTGGTAGGAGACAAAACTGTCTTCCCCGCCTTTCCCGAGGAGATGGCTGAACACGCCCTGCGCCTGAAAGATGCGGGCGCCAACCTTATTGGCGGCTGCTGCGGCACCACCCCCCAGCATATCCAAGCCATCGCCGCGGTATTGAAGGGCATGCCGGCCCCCCGTCGCCAGGCGGTGCAATTGCGAGGATTTGCCTCCCGCAGCCAGGCCTTATTGCTTGGCCCCGACCAGCCGCTGGCAGTGATTGGGGAGAGAATTAACCCCACTGCCAGGAAGAAACTGGCCGGTGATATTAAAGAGGGGAAAATGCAGTTGGTGGTTGAAGAGGCCAAACGCCAGGCCGGGGTCGCCTCGATGCTGGACGTCAACATGGGGGTTCCCGGTATCGATGAAGCAGCGGCGATGAATCAGGCGGTGGCCGCGATACAAGCTGCGGTGGACATACCCTTGTCATTGGATTCCACCAATCAACAGGCCATTGAAGAGGGATTGAAGAGTTTCGTGGGTCGGGCCCTGATAAATTCCACCACTGGCGAAGACAAAAGCCTGGATGCGGTTTTGCCGCTGGCCAAGAAATACGGAGCAGCCATACTGGGATTGTGCCTGGATGAAAAAGGGATTCCCGATTCAGCCGGAGGTCGATTGCAGGTAGCCCGTAAGATATACTGGCGGGCCAGGGAATACGGCCTGCGGGATGAAGATATATTCATAGACTGCCTGGTGAAGACCGCCAGCGCTGAGCAGATGCAGGTAATGGAGACATTGTCTGCGGTACGGCAGGTAAAGGAGGAAATAGGAGCGGGAACGGTCCTGGGAATCAGCAATGTGTCGCATGGACTTCCAGCTCGTGACATATTGAACTCCACATTCCTGGCCATGGCCTGGGCCGCCGGGCTGGATTTGCCTATCCTCAATCCTTTCGACCAACTGATGATGGACGCAACCCGGGCAGCCTCGGTACTTCTCAACCGGGATGGGCATTGCGCTGCTTTTATTGATTATTACAAGGATTACAATTCCGGTTCCTTGGCGACGGGGGGAGTACGCGACCCGATTTGCGAGCGCTGCAACATTCCCGACCAGATCAAGGCCAGAGAAGCCGAAACGACGGCCAGAAATGGAGCGAACCAGCCGGCAGTGGAGACCGCGGCTGGTGATGGCATAACCGCTCGCCTCCAGAAGGCAGTACTGGAGGGCAACAGCGCTATAATGGAAGCTTTGATCGATGAAGCGCTGCAGAAGGGGAAGCCCGCTTTGGAAATAGTCAACCAGGGCCTTATTCCAGGGATTGAAAGGGCGGGGGAGTTGTATGAACAGAAGAAATATTTCCTGCCCCAGCTCATGACCGCAGCGGAAGCAATGAAGAAGGCCTTTGCATTTATCAAACCATTCCTGTCCCAGGATGCAGCTGCGCAGAACAATGGCACAATTGTCATGGCAACGGTTGAAGGCGATATTCATGATATAGGCAAGAACATAGTTATCGTAATGTTGGAGAACTATGGGTTCAAGGTAGTGGATCTGGGCAAAGACGTGCCGGCGGACAGAATACTGGACGCCGCATGTCAGGAAGACGCCGACATCATTGGATTGAGCGCTCTCATGACTACTACCATGCCGCGAATGCGGGACGTAATAGAAGGGGTAAAGAGTCTCAACCTCAAATCAAGGGTGATGGTGGGGGGAGCGGTGTTGAACCAGGAGTATGCCGACCAAATAGGAGCCGATGCCTATTCAGCCGATGCCCGGGCGGCCGTAAAGCCAGCCAAGCAGCTGATGAGGTTATTTATTAGGAGGGTCAAATGATGGCGGTCAAGAAAAGCTATGAGGAGATCAATGAAAGGATAAAACGCGGGGAAGCGGTAGTGGTGACCGCTGAAGAAGTCATCGGGGTGGTGGCGGAGAAGGGGTATGCCCAAGCGGCTCGGGAGATAGATGTGGTCACCACCGGCACCTTCGGCCCCATGTGTTCGTCGGGGGCTTTCATAAACTTTGGTCATTCCAACCCCCGCATAAAAATGAAAAAGGTATGGTTGAACGGGGTGGAGGCCTACACCGGTATAGCTGCCGTGGATGCTTATGTGGGTGCCGGCCAGCTGCCTGAGAATGACCCGGAGAATAAAGTGTTCCCCGGCCGGTTTACTTATGGGGGAGGACATCTAATCCATGATCTGGTAGCCGGAAAAGAAATAAGGCTGGACGCCATCGGATATGGAACCGATTGTTACCCCAACAAGAAGGTGGAAGCCATCATTACAATCAACGATGTCAATGATGCCTTTTTATTTAACCCCCGCAA
>JAAYJY010000002.1 GCA_012522705.1 Syntrophomonadaceae bacterium
GTATAAGGTGGAGTTGCATTTTGGCAACCGGATCTGCCGGGGGGAAGGTTTTTTGGATACTGGCAACCATTTGCGGGATCCTCTCACCCGCCGGCCGGTGCTGGTGGCGGAATACGAATTGCTTCGGGGATGCATTCCCAGCGACTGTCGGGCTATCATGGAGAAAAGCCATGATCCCAATGATATTCTGGAGGCATTGGGCAGCAGCAGCTGGGCCTACCGCCTGCGTTTGATACCTTATACCTCCATCGGTCAGAAGAGCGGCATGATGGTGGGTTTCAGATGCGACCAGATCATAGTCGAGCCGGGAAGTCTGCCCTCATTGCACAAGAACCTGGTGGTGGGCGTATACCTGGACAAATTGACCGTTGAAGATGATTATCAATTGCTGATCCCGTCCGAAATCCTGCAGACTGCATAGGAGGCACGTATACATGGACATTAGGGAAAGACTTGCTGCCTGGAAACTGCTCCTGGTCAAATGGTATGTCAGGAGACGATTACCTGATTATATTCATTACATTGGATCCACCGAGATCCTGCCTCCGCCCCTGAAGGATCAGGAGGAAAGCGGCCTGATCGCACGATTGGACCGGGGGGACGAAGAGGTTAAGACGACCCTCATCGAACATAACTTGCGTTTAGTAGTATACATAGCCAAAAAATTTGAAAATACCGGTATAAACATCGAGGACCTGGTCTCAATCGGTACTATCGGATTAATAAAAGCAGTCAATACCTTCGAACCTAAGAAAAATATCAAGCTGGCCACCTATGCGTCACGCTGCATCGAGAACGAAATCTTGATGTATTTGCGCCGCAATCAGAAGAATCGGGCTGAAGTATCCCTGGATGAACCACTTAACATCGACTGGGATGGAAACGAATTGCTCCTGTCTGACATATTGGGTACGGAAGGGGATATGATCTACAAAAAAATTGAGGGAGAGGTTGAGAAATCTTTACTGTGGCAGGCTATGCACAAACTGACCCCGCGTGAACACACCATAATCAAGCTACGTTTCGGTTTGGCCGGGGGAAGTGAAAAGACCCAGAAGGAGGTCGCCGACTTGCTGGGGATTTCTCAATCCTACATCAGCCGGTTGGAAAAAAGGATCCTTAAACGATTGAATCGGGAGATACGTAAGATAGAGTAGTTGCAGGGGCAAGATCAAATGGATCGGGAGGCCGGTTGTGGAGCCGAAGACATCCAGGTCTTGGCAGGCCGGTAAAAAAGCATAGCGCAAGGTGACAGGAATGCCCGTTTTTGAGGCGTACATGAGGTGCGCCGCTTGAACGGGCGTTTTCGCATTTTAGCAGTTATCAGACTTTTTGACCGTCCGTAAGTGCCTATGGCCGGGTATTTTTTTGGTTGTCGGGCCAAGAATAAGAATGGACACATAGGTAAATAATTAAAGACAGACTTGGATTTATGAACCATGAACGGCTTTTCCCCAACATTGGCGAATATGGAGAGAAGGGGTGGCTATTTGATAACCAAGGTAGAGATTTGCGGGGTAAACACCTCGAAACTGCCAGTTTTAAAGAATGAAGAGATGCGCTGCTTGTTCCAGACCATGCATAATGGTCACAGCGAAGCTCGCGAAACGCTGATCCAGGGTAATCTGCGCCTGGTATTAAGCGTGATACAGCGTTTCAACAACCGGGGAGAAAATGTGGATGATCTATTCCAGGTCGGATGTATAGGTCTGATAAAGGCGATAGATAATTTCGACCTGAGCCAAAATGTACGCTTTTCCACCTATGCAGTGCCTATGATCATCGGCGAGATAAGGCGTTACCTGCGTGACAACAACTCGGTTCGGGTCTCCCGCTCACTCCGGGATATCGCCTATAAAGCTCTGCAGGTGAGAGAACGGCTATTGGCCGAGAATTCCAAGGAGCCAACCATTGCTCAAATGGCCGAGAGATTGGAGGTGCCAAGGGAAGAGGTGGTTTTCGCCCTTGATGCCATCCAGGAACCGGTTTCTCTCTTTGAACCCATATACAACGACGGGGGCGACCCTATTTTGGTCATGGACCAGATCAGTGACGATAAGAATACCGATGCCCAATGGCTTGAGTCGATCGCTATCAACGAGGCCTTGAAAAAGCTTAATGAACGGGAGAAGCACATAGTGTCCCTGCGTTTTTTCAATGGCAAGACCCAGATGGAAGTGGCGGACGAGATCGGCATTTCCCAAGCTCAAGTGTCGCGGTTGGAAAAAGCAGCCCTTAAACAGCTGAAGAAATACGTATGAGTTAAGGTGGTAAGCATGCAAAATCGTAATTTACTGACGGTGATATTGATCGCGATCATATTGGCTTTAATGGTGCCTTTATCGGTCAGCGCATGGCAGACCACCAAAGCCTTCACCTATGACAACCTCATATGGATGGATACCAGTTCAGGTCGTCGATAATATCAGAACCGGTATTTGGTAGCGCACCAGCAGGTCCTGTGCAGACAGGGCCTTTTGATTTGTGATAAACTGACTAAAAAGGCCGGTGATGCCATGCGCGAATTTCGATCGCTCAACCTCGCCTGGGAGGGTAAGGGGCGGGTTAAAGAAGAACTGACCGCCGATATCCGCGAGGTGGGGCGGGTAAATGTCAATCCGTATATCGGTATCCGGACCTATTATGACCCGGTGGATATACCTATGGCGGCCGAAACTATCCAAAACACTTACTGTCTGGGCGATAATCTGACATTTCTGCGCCATCCCTCCCAGTGGATGGGAGATACATCCATAGATCTTATTTATATCGATCCACCTTACATGACCGATATCGCATACAATTCCACGATTAACATAGGGTCGGACCATGATCGGGATACAGTCGTCAGGCCGGTTTTTAATGACCGCTGGGCATCGGGTCTGGCTGGCTACCTGGACATGTTGTATCCCCGCCTGTGCGCCATGAGGGACATCCTCTCTGAGCAGGGGAGCATTTTTGTCCATCTCGATTGGCATACCAGCCATTATGTCCGAGTCCTCATGGACGAGATTTTTGGGATGGACAATTTTATCAACGAGATCGTTTGGTGCTTCGGAGGAGGGGGCAATTCACGCCGCCATTTCCACCGTAAACATGACACCATCCTCTGGTATGGGCGCAGTCCTGACTACGTATTCAATCCCCAGTTCCGACCCTATACCCCCGGAACATTGGAGCGGGGACTGACACGTGTCAAGGGAGACCGCTATCATCTGCATCAAAGTGGCGCGCTGATGCAGGATTGGTGGACCGATATCAATAAGATCCTCAGTCCTACCGCTTACGAGAACCTCAAGTATCCCACCCAAAAACCCAGGGAACTGCTGAGGCGGTTGGTGGAAGCGGCATCCCCGCCCGGCAGCCTGGTAGCCGATTTCTTCAGCGGTTCGGGGACCCTGGCAGAGGTCTGCAGCCAAACCGGCAGACGTTGGCTAATGTGCGACAGCAGTCGGCTGGGATTGCAGACTACCATTTACCGATTGATAAAAAACGGAACGGCCCCATTTAGGATTATCGCTCCCCACCCCTGGCAAAACCCTCCCGGCGGTGAGTTGATCCTGAAAAAACCGCAGTTGAGTATGTTTAGCAGAGATCACCTGCTGGTCGACCTGGGCATAGATTATTTCCGGCCCATTGCGGTGCGTGATTGGGAACGCGAGCAATTCAGCAAGTATATCGAGTTTTGGGAGATCGATTGGGATTACCAGGGGATGTTCAACTCCTGCTGCCAGGTGATCAGGGAAAAACACCGGTATCAGGGCCCTTTAGCCTTGGATATCCTGGTCAAGATCGAAGCTGGTTATTCCCGACGGGTGGCTGTCAAAGTGTGGGATGTCTGGGGCAACCAGACTATGGAGGTTGTTGATGTCCAGATTTGAGACCAATCGGGCCGACCGTCCGGTCACGCTTTTGAGCCTTTACCAGGTATAGCTCCCCCCTGTTTTCCTTCGCGGCCTTCACTTCAGGACATATCTCGAAGAACGGCCCAACCCTCTGGTAAGCGGTACCAGAGGAGAGCGCTTTCCTTAGGCCTGCTTCAGCCATCATCTTGCATCGGGCCGGATTTTATGCTAACAATTGCTTTAGGAGCCCGCTCTTGATGTATGAAATTTCCAAGTGTGTTATCATACGGTTATTGATTTTAAACATTGGAGCACTATATGGAACGCAAAGAAATTGCCAGCCTGTGTTTTTTGCACAGCATACCGGGGTTAGGGCACAAGACCCTGGCCAGGATCAAGCGGCAAACCGGCAGTTTCCAGGCTTTCCTGGAAGGCGGCAACTCCCTCTGGCATCAATGTTTCCTGCCCGTTGCGGTTTGCACTGGTATAGCTGATGCCTGGCAGAAGGATTCTCCCGCCAGCCTTTACGACCGCTTGCGAAGCGGGGGCATAAAGGTCTGCTGTGTAGAGGATGAAGAATATCCGGAATTGCTGCGGGCTATATTTGATCCCCCCTACGTAATCTACTATCGGGGAGACATTAATATCCTGGGCGATTTCTGCTTGGCGATGGTGGGTTCCCGGGTTGCTACCAGGTACGGCAAGACCCAGGCTTTCAGATTGGGCCGGGAGTTGGCCGGGCAGGGGATAGTGGTTGTCAGCGGTATGGCCCGGGGCATCGACACCGAAGCCCATCGCGGGGCTCTGGAAGCGGAGGGTAAAACCGTGGCAGTATTAGGCAGCGGCATCGACGTTGTATATCCGCGGGAGAATCTGAAACTATATGAACAAATAATAGAGAATGGTATCGTGCTAAGCGAATTTGCTCCTGGTACCCGGCCGGAACCGGGAAACTTCCCGGCCCGCAACCGAACCATATCGGGCTTGTCCCATGGGGTGTTGGTGATAGAGGCCAAGCAGAAGAGTGGAGCTCTGATCACCGCCGATTTTGCTCTGGAACAGGGGCGGGATGTTTTTGCCATACCAGGCCCCATCAACAGTCAGAACGCCATGGGCACCAACAACTTGATCAAACAGGGTGCTTGTCTGGTAGACAGTATAGAAGACATTCTGATGGAATACGGGATGGCCGAGTCTGTGCCTGGGGCAGCACAACAAGGGGAATTGTTTTTTGCCGGTGACAGCGACGAGGCAGCGGTCCTGGAGGCTCTGCACCTGGAAATGGTACATTTGGACCAACTGACCCAGCTGTGCCGAATTGGACCGGGAAGGCTTAATACAGCGCTGCTGAAACTGGAATTGGCAGGAATAATCAAATCAATACCGGGCAATTACTATGTGAAGGTTTGAGCGCATAAACGACCTTCCCAAAATGCATATAAGTAGGACAAGAAAAACTGACGAGGTGATATTTTGGCTGACCATACACTGGTTATCGTTGAGTCCGCCGCCAAGGCCAAGACCATAGGCAAATTTCTGGGCAGGAACTATCGCGTGAAAGCGAGTGTCGGACACATCCGGGATCTGCCCAAAAGCAAACTGGGTATCGATATCAGCAATGATTTTGAACCGCAATATATTACTATCCGGGGTAAGGGAGAGCTCCTCAAGGAAATAAGAAGTGAAGCCAAAAAAGCCAACCGGATCCTGCTGGCCACTGACCCGGACCGGGAAGGCGAGGCCATCGCCTGGCATCTGCAGCATTTGATCAACATTCCAGAGGGTTCCAAGAGCCGGATTGAGTTTAATGAGATCACTTCAGCGGCCATCAAGAAGGCTATCAAGAATTCCCGGCCTGTTGATCTCAATCTGGTCAATGCCCAGCAAGCCCGGCGGGTACTGGACCGCCTGGTGGGATACAACCTCAGCCCCCTGCTGTGGAGCAAAGTCCGCAAAGGGCTCAGCGCCGGCCGGGTACAGTCGGTGGTAGTGAGAGTCATCTGTGAGCGGGAAAAGGAAATCGGGGACTTTAAGCCCGAGGAATATTGGACCATAGAGGTTTCATTGTCCAAAGATGGCAGCAGCCGATTTACCGCCAATCTGTTGTCATATCGGGGACGTAAACTGGCCATGAGAAATGAAGAGGAACAGAAGAAGGCCGCTGATTACCTGAAGGGTGCGGAGTTTATCCTGAAAAGCCTGGAGAAGAAGGAGAAACGTATCAAAGCCAAGCCGCCTTTTACGACCAGCACCATGCAGCAGGAAGCTTCCAGGAGGTTGGGTTTTGCCCCCAACCGTACCATGCGGGTGGCTCAGGAATTATACGAAGGTTTGGAACTTGGTAAAAAGGGTGCGGTGGGCCTGATTACCTATCTGCGTACCGATTCTACCCGCATAGCTGACTCTGCCCAGGCTGAGGCGCTGGATTTCATCAAGGCTGAGTATGGGGGTACTTTTGCTCCTTCGGCTCCCAACCAATACAAGAGCCGCAAATCAGCTCAGGATGCCCATGAAGCCATCCGGCCTTCATCGGTGACCCGAACCCCGGACAGCATCAAACAATTTCTCAGCCGCGATCAGCAGCGCCTGTACAAGCTGATATGGGAACGTTTCGTGGCCAGCCAGATGGCAGCTGCCCGCTATGATACCATCAAGGCCGAGGTGAATGCAGGGGACTACGGTTTAAGGGCTAATTCGTCACAGTTGAAATTTCCTGGGTATAAACGGGTATATAATGATCAAGAAGAGGATGAGATCAAGAATCCCATCCCGGATATGACCAACGGACAGGTTCTGCAACTGGAGGAACTGACACCGGAACAGCACTTCACCCAACCCCCGCCCCGCTATACCGACGCCAGCCTGGTGAAGTTGCTGGAAGAGAAGAACATCGGCCGCCCCAGCACCTACGCACCCATTATCGAGACCATAATCAAGCGCCGGTACGTCGAACGGCAGAACAAACAATTTGTGCCTACCGAACTAGGATACATAGTGGTGGACCTGCTCACAGAGCATTTCGGCAACATAGTGGATATAGATTTTACCGCCCGTATGGAAGAGGAACTGGATTTGGTTGAAGAGGGCAAATTGGACTGGAAAGCAGTCATCCGGGAATTTTATGATCCCTTCAGCGCCGATCTGGAAAAGGCCCAGGACCTCATCGAGAAAGTGGAGATAAAGGATGAGGATGCTGGTAAGGAGTGCCCCCAATGCGGAAAACCCATGCTGATCAAGCATGGTCGTTTTGGTAAATTTATTGCCTGTTCCGGTTTCCCGGATTGCCGTTACACGGAATCCATAAACGAAGAGGCAGGAGTGGACTGTCCTATATGTGGGGGGCCGATACTGGCTCTAAAATCCAAGAAGGGTCGCAAGTATTTTGGGTGCAAGAACTATCCTGAGTGCAATTTCCGTTCCTGGAATAAGCCAACCGGGGAAAAATGCCCTGTCTGTGGGGATGCGATGGTAGAGAAATACAACAAGAACCAAGTGCAGTCAGTCTGCCAGAACCCGGAATGCAAGCATCGCCCGGAAACGAGGGAGTACATTGCCGCTCATTAACGTTATCGGCGGCGGTCTGGCTGGCTGTGAAGCGGCCTACCACGTAGCCCAGGCCGGCATCTGGGTAAGATTATACGAGATGAGGCCGGGCCGCATGACCCCGGCGCACCGGTCCGGGCATCTGGCTGAACTGGTTTGCAGCAATTCCCTGAAATCAGATCTGCCGGCTACTGCCCAGGGCGTACTAAAAGCAGAGATGCGGGCACTGGGCTCGCTTATCCTGGAATGTGCAGAGCAGACCAGAGTGCCAGCCGGTTCGGCTCTGGCTGTGGACCGGGAATATTTTGCCCAGTTGGTCACCCAACGGATCGAAACCCACCCCAACATCGAGATCATCCGGCAAGAGGTGGAGGCGCCATCGGCCGATGAGGTCACCGTAATAGCCACCGGCCCCCTTACTGCGGATTCGTTATTCCGGGAATTGACCCGGATCACCGGTGAAGAGAACCTCTTTTTCTACGATGCGGTGGCTCCCAGCGTATCTCTGGAGAGCTTGGATATGGACAAAATATTTAAAGCGTCCCGCTACGACAAAGGTGATAGTGACTACTACAATTGTCCCATGAGTCAGAACGAGTACGAATGCTTCTATCAGGAACTGGTGGAGGCCGATATGGCGGTGGGTCATAGTATCGATCGGGATTTGTTTTTTAGCGGCTGTATGCCCATAGAGGTCATAGGACGACGGGGTTTGGATACACTCCGATTCGGTCCCCTGCGGCCGGTAGGCCTGTCAGATCCCCGTACCGGCCGCCGCGCCTGGGCGGTAGTGCAGCTGCGGCAAGAGAATAGAGAAGGGACCGTACTGGGTTTGGTCGGCTTCCAGACCCGGCTGAAATGGGGCGAACAGGACCGGATATTTCGTTTGATACCGGGACTGGCCAATGCCGAATTTGTAAGATACGGAGTCATGCATCGTAATACCTATATAAATAGCCCCCGGATTCTGCTGCCCACCCTGCAGTTCGAACAGAATCCCAATTGGTTTTTCGCCGGGCAGATCACCGGCGTGGAGGGGTACATGGAATCGGCGGCTACCGGTATTCTGGCCGGTGTCAACGCGGTACGCAGGTGTAAAGGCAAGCAACCCCTGATGATGGATAACTCGACCTTGATGGGGGCTTTGCTGTCCTTCATTACCGACCCCGGCCAGGATGACTTTCAGCCGGTCAATGCCAGTTTTGGTATCCTGCCCCCATTGCTGGTGCGGATCAAGGATAAGAAGCAGCGCTATGAGGCTTATGCGCTCAGATCAAAACAATATATGCAGTCCTTCCTCAATCAGGAAGGTATTTAAGAACCTAAGCAAGAGAGGTAAAAATATAATGGCAACCGGACCTGAACCAAACACCCTGCTGATCGATCAGATCCCAGGATTTTTGGCTTATCTGCGGGTAGAGAAGAGTGCCTCCCCTCTGACCCTGAACAGCTATCGGACCGACTTGTATCAGTACCTGGATTTCCTGGCTGGATATGTAGACATGGCAAGAGACGCACTGCCGGCCGCCATGGTGACCAACCGGTCGGCCCGGGAATTTGTGGCCCAGATGTATAATCATGAACTGAGCCGGGCCACCATCGCCCGCAAGATGGCTGCCTTACGCTCATTTGTGAAATATTTGTGCCGGGAAAACCTGTTGGAGGGCAATCCCATAGTAAGCGTCTCCACCCCCCGGCAGGAAAAGAGACTGCCCCGGTTTCTATACCCGATGGAGGTCCGTATGCTGATAGACGCCCCCGATACCAAAAAACCGTCCGGGTTGAGAGATAAGGCCATCCTTGAGACCCTTTATGCCGCTGGAGTGCGGGTTAGTGAATTGGTAGGAATAGATGTCGATGATCTGGATTGCAGGGAAGGCTGGATCATGATCATGGGCAAAGGACGCAAGCAGCGGCTGGCCCCGATGGGATCCAAATGCAGGCGGGCAATCATGACTTACATGGAGAGAGGGAGGCCTGCCTTGCTGGCCCGGGGCGATCACAACGATCCCGCTCTATTTTTAAACAAATATGGTCGGAGGCTCACCACCCGCAGCATCAGCAATATAATCAACAAGTACATGGACCAGATGGCCACCCATCAGAAGGTCACCCCCCACACCCTCAGACACACATTTGCCACCCATCTCCTGAATAACGGTGCTGCTTTGCGCTCGGTGCAGGAGTTGCTTGGACATGTCAGACTATCCACTACCCAGCTCTATACTCATGTGACCAAAGACAGATTGAAGACTATCCATGAAGAAAATCATCCGCGGAGGTGAGGCAAAGTGTTTGAAGCGACAACCATTGTGGCAGTCAAAAAGGGCGGCCAGATGGCCATAGCCGGAGACGGACAGGTGACCTTCGGCCAGAATGTGATCATGAAGAACAATGCGGTCAAAATCAGAAAGCTCTATGAGGGTAAAGTGGTAGCTGGATTTGCCGGTTCGGTGGCCGACGCCTTCACATTGTTCGCCAAGTTCGAGGAGACACTCAAAGCCACCGGGGGCAATCTGACCCGGGCGGCGGTGGAGATAGCCAAGGAATGGCGTACGGACAGGGTCCTGCGCAAGTTGGAAGCATTACTCATCATAGCTGACCGGGAAAATATGTTCATCGTGTCGGGCAGCGGAGAGGTCATCGAACCGGATGATGGCATTACCGCCATCGGTTCAGGAGGTTCCTATGCTTTGGCAGCAGCTCGGGCTCTGGCCCGCTTCACCGATTTGGCTGCCGCCGAGATAGCTCAGGAAGCATTGAAGATCGCCGGAGAAATATGCGTATATACTAATGACCGTATTTCCGTAGAGGTAGTCGAATAGACTTGCTAAAAAGGAGATTTCGCCTTGCATAATCTTACACCGAAAGAAATAGTGGAAGCATTGGACAAACACATCGTTGGACAGCAGGAAGCCAAGAAGGCGGTGGCCATCGCTTTGCGTAATCGTTACCGGCGCAAGTTGCTGCCCCCGGACCTGAGCGAGGAGATATATCCCAAAAACATCATTATGATAGGTTCGACTGGAGTGGGCAAGACTGAGATCGCGCGGCGACTTGCCAAACTGGTCAAGGCCCCGTTTATAAAGGTAGAGGCCAGCAAGTTTACGGAAGTCGGATATGTGGGCCGGGATGTGGACTCCATGATCCGGGATCTGGTAGAGACTGCTTTGAGGATGGTTAAGCAGGAAAAGATGGAACAGGTGCAGGGAAAAGGAGCAGCCCTGGCGGAGGAAAGATTAGTTGAATATCTGTATCCGCTGCCCGCCAAGCAGACTGCCTACAATAAAAATCCGTTGGAATTCCTGATGGGGCAGGTACCGCATAACCCCCGCGAGGATGAGGAGCACCGCCGCTTGGTGAGGGAAGCCGAGAACCAAAGAGAAATCCTGCGCCGCAAACTGGCCCGCCAGGAACTGGAAGATGAGATTGTCGAAATAGACGTGGAGGAAAAGAACAACTCGTTTATGGAGATCATCTCCGGATCGGGTGTGGAGGAAATGGGGGTCAATTTCCAGGATATGTTGGGAGGGCTTCTACCCAAGTCCAGCAAGAAGCGCAAGCTTAAAGTCAAAGAAGCCCGGGAGATCCTGAGCCACGAGGAGGCCATGCGCCTCATCGATACCGACGAAGCCAACCGCGAAGCCATCCGCCGGGTGGAACAGGATGGCTTGGTGTTCCTGGATGAGATCGACAAGATCGCCAGCAAAGAGGGTTCCTATGGCCCTGATGTCTCCCGGGGCGGGGTCCAGCGAGATATATTGCCGATCATCGAGGGTTCCACGGTTATCACCAAATATGGGCCGGTAAAAACCGACCATATCCTGTTCATCGCCGCCGGGGCTTTCCATGTCAGCAAACCATCGGATTTGATTCCCGAATTGCAGGGCCGTTTTCCGATCCGGGTGGAATTGGAAAACCTGGAAAAGGCAGACCTGGTCCGGATACTGCGTGAACCCCATAACTCGCTTTTGAAGCAATATAAGGCCTTGTTAGGGACCGAGGGACTGACCGTAATTTTCAACGACCAGGCGGTGGAGTATATTGCTGAGATAGCCTTCGAAGTAAATACCCGAACCGAGAACATTGGGGCCCGCCGGCTGCATACGATCATGGAGAAAGTCCTGGAGGACCTCCTTTTTGAAGCTGCCTATATGAAAGGGCAGGAGATAGTAATCGATCAGGACTATGTACAAACCAGGTTGGGGAAAATCGTCCAGGATGAGGACTTGAGCCGCTACATCCTGTAGTCGGACCGTTTGGGAATATTTTGAACCGCGGCCACTTTTCTAATACGGCTGAGGGCAGTTCCATGGTAACTTGTTGGTTCTGCAGCCTGCAGAAAAAGGTAAAGCGCGCAAGAAAAAACCACCCATGTCGACTATGGAGGGTCCAATGTTTAGGGTCGAGACCAGTAAGTAGGAGCAGCCATTATAAGTCGTCCAAGGTCGGTCAGGCGGCTATTGTGGCAGGAGGCTTGGACCCATTCACCACTGGGGGGGGCAGGCCAACCAAGATGGCCAGGCACTGGGCCTGGCTATCCGGATGTAGGCTAAAGAAAGAAAACAAGTGATATGATTGCCCTAAATTACTCCTGTTTCCCTGAACTCAGCAACTTGGCGGTCCGAATAACCAACTGCTTTGAGAATTGCTTCCGTATCCTGTCCAAGAGTCGGAAAATCCAGTTGGGCTACCCCGGGGGTTCCCGATAGCTTGATAGGTACTCCGGTTAGGGGAATATCCCGCCCTGAATCCTTAAAATTGACCAGTTTAAGGATCATGTCCCGGGCCACTACCTGGGGATGATTGCACATCTCCTCCATAGTAAGGACTGGGGTGAAGCAGATGTCATCGTCAGCAAAGAATTCCACCCACTCATCTCTGGTCCTGGTCATCATGATGGATCGGATGTCAGCTTGCATATCCGGCTGAAGATCAGTATTCCACTGTGGCTTGACATACTCAGACCGGTCCAGCTTCTGGCAGAACTTGGCCCAGAATTTGTCTTCCACTGCACCCAGGCTAACATGTTTACCATCTCTGGTCTCATAGACGTTGTAGCAGGCGTATCCTCCTGTCAGCACGTCATTGCCCATCTCCGGCAATTTGCCCCAACCGGCCCACTCGCCCAGCGTATAGGCCAGCAGACTTATGGAACAATCGAGCATGGCTACATCACAAAATTGGCCTTCACCGGTCTTTTCCCGACTAGCCAAGGCCAGCAGGATAGCGATGACTGAATAAAGGGTACCTCCGGCTATATCCGCGATCTGTACTCCCGACATGGCTGGCCGCCCCTTGTAAACCCCGGTCATACCGGTCACTCCGGCCAGGTTCAGATAATTCAGGTCATGGCCGGCAGCATCTTTCATAGGGCCGGTCCATCCATACCCGGTTATGGCGCAGTAAATGATGCCTTTGTTTATAGCTTTTAAAGCTTCATAATCGAGGCCCATTTTCTTCATAACCCCAGGTCGGAATTGGTCGACCACTACATCGGCACCGGCTACTAGTTGGCTGAAAATATCCTTGCCCGACGGCTGTTTAAGATCCAATGTGATGCTTTTTTTGTTGCGGTTCACGGTAGGGAAACGGGCACTTTCTCCTTCTATACACGGTGTCAAGGTCCGACCCAGGTCACCCCCTCTGGGATCTTCGACCTTGATGACCTCCGCCCCGAAGTCAGCCAGTATCTGGGTACAAAAAGGGCCGGGCAGATACCTGGATAGGTCCAATACCCTTATTCCTTCCAATGGTAAACTCATAGACTCCACTCCATTCTACTGATGTTGGTACGAGGAATTATTGGTGTTCCTCTCTAATTCTAGATAAAACCTTTCGATTCCTTTAATAAAGGAGCCCTGGCAAGAATGCCAGGGCATATAGAAAGGGGAGGTGTTACCTAAGATTATGTTGGTGCTGGCACACAAGTAACAAATCTGTTTTCATAATGCCGCTGCTTCATACCACCAATCCAAGTACTTCACTGCCTAAGGAAGGAAGATGCCGTCTTTATCCACCACATTGTAAAGCAGGTCAATCTCTTCAACTGTCGGCTTCTCAGTTACTCCTTTACAACGGGAGATGTTGAGATCGAACTCACAATTGTCCTTGACCTGCTCGGGAGTGAATCCAGGATGGACAGTATCCAGGTACATAAGCCCGTCTTCATCAAAACGGAACACCGCCATATTGGTAATAACCGCTGTGATCCCGCCATTGAAGAACTTGCCGTATACTTCCTTCTTGGGTTTGAACTCACCGGAGGGCCAGTCCGGGATGAGCCAACCCGGAGATGTGATGTAGTCGACGTTCTCCTTGAAACGGCGTTTCTCCTGCACCATTATGAACACGGTTCTCCGGGCAAATGAGTTGATGTCGGGATTGCCCCCGCTGCCGGTGAAACGTTTCTTGGGGGCAGCATAATCGCCGACCACAGTGGTGTTTACATTACCATACTTGTCGATCTCGGCTCCACCCAGGAAGGCCAGATCTACATAACCGCTATGGAGCTGGCCGTAGAAGGCCTCGGTAAGACCAGCCGCCACTGAGGACTGGGTGGCGCAGCGGGCATCCCCTACTGAAGCAGGCAAGTCAAGGGGACGTCCGTCGATACTGCCAGCCTCATAGATACATACTGCATTGGGGGCGTTGGTGATCTGGGCTAATGCTATGGCCAGCATGGGCAGACCGGTGCCGGCGAAAACGATGTCACCGTCGTTTACTTCCCTGGCCGCCGCTACCGCTAGCAAATCAGCGCCTTTATAGTTTTCCGCATAATTTTTTGCAGTCATCTACCTCGTCCCCCTTTTCATAGTAGTCGAATAGCCCATGACACTATTGGCTTTCAGTTTCAGGAGCCGGTTTGCCCCCAGTTTTTCCAAGTATCCATCAAATCCGTCCACCCCGAAGATCCATTCGTCAGCAAATTTCTTGTACCCGTCGGCACTCTTGGAAGCGGCATAGAACATCCGGATGAAATCAGCATCACAATCGTAGCAGAACTGGGAGCCAGTGGGGTGGGCTCCGTAAGGTTGTTCCACTACGTAGTCGATGGCATAGCCGGGGGCGATATTCATGGCCGGGTCATCTCTTAAATAGCTGTCCGGGACAATCTCCTCGGCGATGACGATGACCTTGTCGGCAGCCTTGATAGCTTCCACGTCCACATAGGTCTGGGCCAAAACCCTGACCGTGCCCTCATCTCCTATCTGTTGAGCGTAGATGAGCGCCCAATTGGCATTGGCGGCTGGCATCAGCAGGATATTGCCCATGTCATACATAGGATCGGCAATAGTATCGTATTTCTTCAAAGGTATCTTAGGATTGGAACCATCCCGCAGTCCCGCTTTGCCCAGCATATCATACTTGGGATTCAGTATATCTGTCCCCATGGACAAAGCGGTGGGGAAGAAGGGAAGACCATAGGCGCCAGCCAGCAAGCGGGCAACACACTGGGCATGGGAGTAGTCTTCAACCAGAATAGAACCTTCAACCTGTCCACGGGCTACGGATTCACCCAACTTACCATATAATTCGTGTCCTACCCAGCAGGATTCCCAGATCTTAACACAGCCTGCACCTGCCAGTACCTCGGTATGGGTACCGCCGTTGACTTCAAACAGGTGCAGATCCTTTTTACCCTGGCGCACCAATTCATAGATTAATGCCATCGGGCGGCGCCAAATTGTGAAGCCACTGAATGACAGCATGTCGCCGTCTTTGATCAGACCAGCAGCCTCTTTGAGGGTTATCTTGTTAATCTTACCCATTGATCTACCTCCTCTATAATTTTGGGGGTCTACCTGAAGTTCATGTTGGAATAGCAACTTAAGACTTCGTTAGGCTGGGCTCGATCTCCCTAGTATCATTGCTGGCTCGACAATGTTACAATCCGATTACCATTTGCCGATAACTTCACGACCGATAATCATGCGTTGAATCTGGTTGGAACCCTCGTAAATCTGGGTGATCTTGACGTCGCGCATCATGCGCTCGACCGGGAACTCATTGCAATAACCGTAGCCGCCCATCAACTGCACGCAATTGGTGCAGACTTCCATACTGGTATCAGTGGCGAATTTCTTGGCCATGGATGCCTCTTTGTTGTGAGGCAGTCCGTTGTCCTTGAGCCAAGCCGCCCGGTAGACCAACATCTGTGCTGCGTCCAGGGCGGTGGCCATGTCGGCGACCATAAACTGTACCCCCTGGTTGGCTGCCAATGGCTTGCCAAATTGTTGACTTTCTTTGATGTACTGTTTGGTGTAATCCAGAGCCCCTTCACCGATGCCTAATCCCTGGGCAGCTATGGTGACTCGACCACCGGCAAGGAGACCCATGGCAACCTGGAAACCCTCGTTTTGCACACCGAGCATGTTCTCTTTGGGTACCTTAACATCTTCGAAGTAGAGTTCTACCGTGGGTGAGCCATTCATTCCCATTTTCGCAACGGGTTTGCTCATGGTGAAACCAGGGGTGTCTTTCTCTATCTGCAGACAGGTGATCCCTCTGCCTGCTCCTTGAGTGGGATCGCTCTTGACGAAGGTACAATAGGTGGTGGCGACACCTCCGTTGGTAATGAAGATCTTGCTGCCATTGACTATGAAATGATCACCCTTGTCCTCGGCCTTGCACTTAATTGAGGCAGCATCGGACCCGGCATTGGGTTCGGTCAAAGCATAGGCCCCGACTATTTCCCCGGTAGACAGCGCCCGGAGGTATTTCTCCTTGACCCGGTCGCCGCCATATAGCCAGGTGCTCATGCAGCCCAAACCGGTGTGAACACTCATAATTACTGCGGTAGAGGCGCAGACTTTGGCCAGTTCCTCAACGAATATGGCAAAATCCAAATAGGTGGCTCCGGCTCCGCCCCATTCCTCGGGAATGGGAAGACCGCACAATCCCAGTCCAGCCATCTTTTTAAAGGTTTCCATGGGGAATTCGTGAGTACGGTCGATCTCGGCAGCTAATGGTTCCACTTCGTTTTTGGAAAACTTGCGGAACATATCCCTCATCATTAATGACTCTTCACTAAAACCAAAATCCATCTACAATCCAGCTCCTTTCTATTTGCCAGTGAATTGGGCTTTCCGTTTTTCAACGAATGCACCCATGCCTTCCTTTTGGTCGGCGGTGGCAAAACAGAGGCCAAAAACATCAGCTTCTATTGTCATCGCCCGGTTGATGTCGGCTTGCATACCCTCGTTTACCGCTACCTTGCACAGGCGAACCGAGACCTGCCCCTTGGAGGCGATGCGCTGGGCCAGTTTCATGACATAGTCCATGAGACTGTCGGCATCGACGACAGCGTTGACCAAACCAATCCGCAAAGCCTCATCGGCTTCAATGATGTCAGCGCTGTACAGAAGTTGTTTGGCCATGCCCGTGCCTACCAGTCTGGGCAGACGCTGGGTCCCGCCAAAACCTGGAGTGACTCCCAGGCCCACTTCGGGTTGACCGAATTTGCTCTTGTCCGAACAGATGCGGAAATCACAGGCCATGGCCAGCTCGCATCCGCCCCCCAAGGCAAAACCATTGATGGCTGCGATCACCGGTTTTTCAATGGTTTCGATCAGCGAGAAGACGCTCTGGCCCAATAAGCCGAATTCCCTGGCCTGCATGGCATTGATATCAAGCATATAGGTTATGTCCGCCCCGGCCACAAAGGATTTGTCGCCGGCTCCTTTGACGATCATTACCGCCGCCTCGGGATCATCCCGGAACACCTCGACTGCGGATTTAATGTCCAACAAGGTGTCTTTATTGAGAGCGTTCAGAGCCTTGGGGCGGTTGATGGTCAGAATGGCGATGTTGTCCACCTTATCCAGCAACACATTGGCGAATTCCATTTCTATCCCTCCCTTGGCTAATTCTTTAAAGACCTACTTGCTATAGTCGAAGATGCCTTTGCCTGTTTTACGTCCCAGCCAGCCGGCTTGCACATACTGCTTCAGAAGGGGGGAGGGGCGATATTTGGGATCGCCATAACCGTCGTACATGACATTGAGGATCGCCAGTACGGTATCCAGCCCGATCAGGTCAGCCAGCGCACAGGGGCCCATGGGATGATTCATGCCCAGTTTCATGATGTTGTCGATGTTCTCGGCCGGGGCTACACCCTCGTAGAGTTCCCACAGCGCTTCATTGATCATTACCTGCAGGACCCGGTTGGAGATGAATCCGGGAACGTCCTTGCACCATACCGGGGTCTTGCCCATCTTGATGGAGGCTTTCTCGATGGTTTTGTATACATCATCGGTAGTGGCCAGGCCGCGGATGACTTCCACCAGTTTCATGACCGGCACCGGATTCATGAAGTGCATGCCGATCACCTGTCCGGGACGTTTGGTGACTGCTGCGATCTGGGTAATAGGCAGGGAAGAGGTGTTGCTGGCCAGGATAGCGTGGGGAGGGGCGATCCTATCCAGTTCTTCAAAGACCTTCTTCTTGATGTCAAAGTTCTCGATGATGGCTTCCACGACCAGGTCGCAATCAGCCGCATCTTCCAGGCTGACCGAGGGTTTGATCCTGGCCAGTATGGCATCCGCATCTTCCTGGGTGCGTTTGCCTTTTTCCACCTCCCGGCCCAAGTTCTTCTTTATGAGGGCCAGGCCCTTATCGACCAGGTCCATATTGATATCATATTGGATGGTTTCGAAGCCCGCCTGGGCCGAGACCTGAGCTATACCGCCGCCCATCTGGCCGGCACCGATAACCATTACTTTTTTGATTTCCATTTCTCATTCCTCCTCACAATGATTTAATGTCTGAATCGGTTTTTATGGCTCCACGTAAATCAGCATGGCGTCGCCCTGACCATGTCCGGAGCAAATTCCGCATACCCCGTAGCCGCCCCCGCGTCTCCGCAGTTCATAAGCGGTAGTCATAGCGATACGGGCCCCAGTGGCTCCGATTGGATGGCCGTAGGCGATGGCCGAACCATTGACGTTGACTTTTTCGATCATTTCCTCCTTGGTCATGCCCAATATCGCTCCAGCGCTGACTAGTACAACCGCTGCGAAGGCTTCATTGATCTCAATGATCTTCATATCGTTATGAGTCATATTGTTCTGTTCCAGGACTTTCTTGATTGATAAACCGGGGACAGTGGCGATATCCTTCGTCCACTGGGATACTTCGGCATAGTCAACCACTGTGAACAACGGTTTCATACCCAATTCATCAGCTTTCTCACGGCTCATGAGCATACATACGTCGCCGCCATCGTTGACCCCGGGAGCATTGCCGGCGGTAACGGAACCCGGTTGGCCAGTAACAGTTCTCTTGTGGCCGAATACTGGCGGCAATTTGGCCAGGCCTTCCATGGTTGTCTGCGGTCTGGGACCCTCGTCCTTGTCAAGTGCTTCTTTGCCCCTCTTTATCTCCACCGGGAATATTTCGTCTTTGAACTTGCCGTCAGCCATGGCCTTTACTGCCCGGGTTTGGGACAGATAGGCCCAATCATCGTTGTCCTGGCGGGTGAAGCCGAATTCGTCCGAAGTCTCTGAGCCATGAATGGCCATATGTCGGTTGTAGAAGGCATCCCACAGGCCATCGTAAACCATCAGGTCCACCAGGCGGCCATTGGGTAGTCCCATTCTCCCGCCGAACCTCTCATCGGGGAGGGAATAGGGACAATTGCTCATGCTTTCCTGCCCCCCGGCTATGACAATTTCGGCTCTCCCCAGTTGGATCGCCTGTACTGCCAAGTCCAGGGTTTTTATCCCGGAAGAACATACCTTATTGATGGTGATTGAAGGTACCGATTCCGGCAGTCCTGCCAAAATGGTGGCTTGGCGTCCCGGTATTTGGCCACAGCCGGCGGGAACTACCTGACCCATGTATACGTAATCAACATCCTCGGGTTTTACTTTGTCAGCCACCCGGCGGAGGCATTCTTTAATGGCCAGAGCACCTAATTGGGGCGCATCATATTCTTTTAATTTGCCGCCCATTACTCCGTAAGGGGTGCGGCATGCCTCGACACAAACCACTTCACGGAAATTCTTGTTTACATTCCCGATCTTCCGGCCCATACCCTTAAAGTCTGGTTTTCTCTCCCCAAAACCGGTAACGGCGATGCCTTTCGGGTAATCAGCTCTTTTCATCTCCAGTTTCTGCACAAAATCCGACATTCTCTCTTCCTCCTTAAATATTGATCGGGTAGTCCAACAACTGTTGTAAGCCTGGTATGAACCAATCACCTCCCTCTAATGCAAATAAAAATAACCCCGCAGACGTATTTGTCTGGCGGGGCTCAAAGGCTCTCTGACAGATTTAATCAATATTATATAGTCCTTAATTATGTAGTTTTTAGCTGGTTTTGCTTAAATCGAACTGGCGGCGGTGAGTGAACTGCTATTGATGATCCTCGTCAAAACTACGGTGTCGTACAAACAATTCTTTTTCCCGCAACGGGGGCATTTGATTTCCAACTGCTGGCATTCCCGATATTTTCCCAACAGCTTTTGGCATTTTTGGCACCGGAAGTCCTTTAGAACTATTTTAATCACTCCTCTTAACCCAAAACCCTCCTTGCAACAACTGACGCCCGAGAATATCTATATTTATATTAAGCAAATCTCATGCCATTAACCGGAAATACTCTCGAATACCTGCCATAATGGGCTTATCAGGCAAAAAGAGGGGGGACGAGCAGTCGTCTGCTAGTCATGATTTGTTGCACGCATGCAACTAAATTGGTTTTGCAGTCTTAACACGGAACGCCATATCTCTATTGCGAATCATGAAGCAATATGCGCAAGACCAATATGAGTGGTTTCCTGCCATGGGGCTTCTATTTATCCGATATTATTACATAGTGGCAATTGCATATAGAAAAACGATGCACTGACGCAACGATATGTTGCGAGATTGCAGCCGAGGTTGGCGAGATCATAGATTTTTGCTATGTGATATCCCATATTTGGCCGCTTTTCTTACCACGGTTGATGCATCCACCTTAAGAACCGTGGCCATCTGTCGCGTGGTCCGATATTTTTGATATGCCTGCTGAAGAATCTGTTTCTCTCCATTCTCCACCGCGTCTTGCAGCGGTATAATGCCGGAGACCATCACCTCTGCATTTACGGGTGGTGAATGTACCAAGAAAGCAGGCAGGTCTTCAGTGGTCATCAAATTCTTGGTGCTGACCACTATCAGCCTTTCGATCAGGTTTTCCAATTCTCTAACATTGCCCGGCCAATTGTAACCCATAAACACATCTATCACATCAGGATCAAAGCTCCGGTTGAGTTTGTGTTTACGGTTATACAGTTTGGTAAAATGAGCGACCAGGGGAGGGATATCCTCGATTCTGTCCCTCAGGGGCGGGACATTTATGGGAACCACATTAAGACGGTAATAAAGGTCTTCCCGAAACAGTTTTTTCTCCACCAACTCCAGCAGGTTCTGATTGGTTCCGGTCACGATCCTGGCATCTATCTGTATGGGTTTGGTACCGCCAACCCGAGTGATCTCCTTATTTTGCAGGACCCGCAGCAGTTTGACCTGAAGATTGTAGGGCAGATCACCAATCTCATCCAGGAACAGCGTTCCTCCCGAAGCTAACTGGAAATAACCGGGTTTACCCTCTTTTTTGGCACCAGTGAAGGCACCGTAATCATACCCAAACAACTCTGATTCCAGCAGGGTCTCCGGAATCGCACCGCAGTTGACCTTTATGAAGGGTTGATTCCGGCGGGTGCTGTTGTTGTGGATAACCTCGGCTACAAGTTCTTTCCCGGTACCAGATTCGCCTGTGATCAGGATGGTGGAGTCATATTGGGCCAGCCGAATGACCGTAGACAGCAGGGACTTCATGCGATTGGAGGTGGTTACTATATTGTCGGAACCAGCATATATCAACTTCAGGGTGCGTAACTGGGTTTCGTAATGCTGGCTCAAGCCCTCGATCTCTTCCAATTTTTGTTTCAGGGCATTGAGCTCAGTTATATCACGAATGTTGCTTACTACCCGGAATATGTTGCCTACTTCATCAAAAACAGGGTTACCGGTAGCCAATGTTTTCTTCCCGGTCCGCATTTCCTGGCTAATGGTGACCGGGTGACGTTTCTCCAGTACCCGAGCGGTGACCGATTCTGAAACTATGCCTTCAGATTCTATAGCGGCCACGTTTTTGCCGATGAATTCATCGGCACTAATGCCGGTAATTCTCTCATAGGCCTTGTTAAGACGGAGGGTGAGTCCGGCCCCATCGGTGATGTATAAACCATCAAAAGAAGAGTCTATAATGGCATCCAATTCCCGGTTGAGTTCCTTAAACCGCTGCAGTTCGCGAGAAACACTCTCCAGCTCGGATATGTCCATTAGTACGGCAACCACTCCCACGATCTCTCCTTCTTTTATGATAGGAGAGCGGTTGGACAGAAACTGCTGGTTTTTAAGTTCTACTTTTTTCAGAGGTTCGGCAATGCCGGTGTGAATTACGTTGGTCATGTCACTTTCGGGCAGGATGTCCTGAATGCGCTGGCCTATCACATCAGTGGCTTTTTCGCCGAAATTCCTTTCTGCGGCTCGATTCCAAACCCTGATCAACCCGTTTTGGTCGATGGAGACGATCACATTATGGGCAGAGTTGATGATGACATCCAGTTCCAACGAGATATTCTGATACGAATCAAAGAAGGCTTTGGCGATATCACCGCGGGTGCACATGCCAACTACCAATCCATGTTCATTTACAACCGGCAAACGGGGTAGCGTAGAGTTGACCACATCGCTGAATTCGTCTTCCGGCCGCCCAGTTCTCAACTCGGTGCTCATCATTTGTGAGACGAGGCGGTCGAAATCCCGATCCCCATTGACTACCCGGTATACGTGACTCTTGGTAAACAACCCAATCAGTTCGCCATTCTCGTTGACGACTGGAGCGCCATCGATCTTGTTTTCCATGAAAATGATGGCTGCTTCCCCGACTGTTTGATCAGGGCGGAGTGTAATCGGATCAAGGGTCATTATATCTCGGATCTTCATTTATTTATTGCCACCACCTTGGCTTCAATTTAGCATAAGAGTTGGGAAAATGCACGGGATTTTATTTGTCCTAGCATAAGGAGATAAAGGATTCCAAGGTTATAATCGACAAAATATTGGACAGAATAATGAATAGGAACTGGAAATAATTCGGAGGCAAGCCTTGGTTTCAAGGTAGTGTCAGGGTAGTTGCGGTAATAGTCAACTTTCTTGCCAATCCTTATTTGATTGTGATATATTATCTGATGATGATTTCACACGCTGACTGACCACCGGAAGTGTGCTCTTTTAGAGTCTTCAGGCAGGATGAAGTTTGCGGAGGATTAAAACAACAGGAGGTGCAAAAATGTCAGTAATTACTATGAAACAATTACTGGAGGCTGGTGTTCACTTCGGACATCAGACCAGGAGATGGAATCCAAAGATGGACCGTTATATTTATATGGAGAGAAACGGTATTTATATCATCGATCTCCAACAGACGGTCAGGAAATTCGATGAAGCTTATGCTTTCATCAATGAAGTAGTTGCAGGCGGCAAGGGTATTCTTTTCGTCGGAACCAAGAAGCAAGCTCAGGAAACCATCAAAGACGAAGCTACAAGATGTGAAATGCATTTTGTCAATCAACGCTGGTTGGGTGGAATGCTGACCAACTACAAAACCATCCGCAAAAGAGTGATGAGGCTCAAGGAATTGGAGAAACTGGAGGCGGAAGGAGCTTTTGAAGTTCTTACCAAGAAAGAAGTAGCCAAACTAAAGAATGAGCGTGAAAGACTGGAAAGATTCCTTGGCGGCATCAAGGACATGGATAAGCTGCCCGGAGCCGTGTATGTGGTGGATCCCCGCAAAGAAAAAATTGCGGTGGCAGAAGCGCGCAAGCTGAATATTCCGGTGGTGGCAATTGTGGACACAAATTGCGACCCGGAAGAGATTGACTATGTGATACCGGGCAACGATGATGCGATCAGAGCCGTGAGGCTCATATCCTCCAAGATTGCGGATGCGGTTTTAGAGAGCAAGCAGGGAGAACAAGTAGCCGGATAAAGTAGATCAAAGGGTGAACGGTTTTTCCGGTACACCCTTTTTTTTATGACAATTGTGGGCATGCACTTATTAATGAAGGAGGATATCAAGTGGAGATTACAGCAGTAATGGTAAAGGACCTGCGGGAGAGAACCGGCGCAGGCATGATGGATTGCAAGAAGGTGCTGGTGGAAACCGGTGGTGATATAGAAAAGGCGATCGATGAGTTGAGAACCAAAGGGCTGGCCAAAGCCGCCAAGAAGGCTGGCCGAGTGGCCAGTGAAGGTGCGGTAGTATCCTATATTCATGGTAAAGGACGCATAGGCGTGCTGGTAGAGGTCAATTGCGAAACCGATTTTGTGGGCAACACTGACGAATTCAGACAACTGGCTTATGACATTGCTATGCAGGTGGCCGCCACCAACCCCGTCTACCTTTCCCGTGAGCAGGTGCCGGCCGCCGACGTGGAGCATGAGCGTGAGGTTTTGAGGGCCCAGGCCCTGGAAGAGGGTAAGCCGGAAAAGGTAGTTGACTAGATGGTGGACGGCCGTATAGAGAAGTTCTACAAGGAAAACTGCCTGTTGGAGCAACCGTTTATCAAAGATCCGGATAAAACCGTCCAGCAGTTGATTCATGAGCATATTGCCAAAATAGGCGAAAATATCAACGTCCGTCGTTTTACTCGCTATGAATTGGGTGAAGGCATGGAAAAACAACAATCCGACTTCGCTGCCGAGGTAATGTCCCAGATAAAGGGATAGCTACCTAAACCATAATTTGCGCGGCTAAAAGATGGAATCTGGAGGGGAGCCCGGTGCAAAGTCCGAAATACAAGCGGGTCGTATTA
>JAAYJY010000353.1 GCA_012522705.1 Syntrophomonadaceae bacterium
CCTCTATGTATTTGTCGTATATACCTGCCATATTTGACTCCTTTTATGATGATTTTGCCCTATAGATTTGGGATTCACGTGTTAAATTATAAATCTAGGGAGGGAAGATGTCGAATTACTGTTAGATCCAAAGACCCGGGACTGGATGGCGAAGCATTTCTCGGTTGCCATGAACCGACCGTTTGCCGGGACGTTTGTTCCGTCTAGGTATTACCGGCGGGACCAGCGGGGCAGCTCGATCAGGATAGAAGTGAACCGCGGTCTGTATATGAATGAAGCGAACGGCAACAAGAATGATGGTTTCGACCGGGTAAAAGAGATGATGCAGGAGGTTGTCCGGAGATTTCAAACTGGGTCGGCATGAAGGGAGATGGCATGCTCAAGATTTCTAAGGAATCTATACTGGATATCAGGTGGATTGTTACATTATTTTAGCCAGTGCTTCAACTACTTCTTATTATTTTGTCACATCAATGATTAGTTTTTTAAGGGTCGGCAAATCTTTTTCAATGACTTCCCAAACTATATCCAAATCCACGCCCATGTAGTCATGAATCAAAACATCCCGAAAACCCGTAATTTGTTTCCAGGGAATCGCAGGATACTCCCTTCTAAACTCCAGCGAAAGCCTTTTCGCAGCCTCGTCAATTATTTCTAAATTCCTTATCACGCCATCCTGTATTAGATCGGTTTGGACAAAGGCTATTTTCCCGACATTAGTGTAAGCATCAATCTTGTTTATACAGTCGCGGATGTGTTCTAAATATAGCTTGTCATCTTTCATAGTGGTATGGCCTCTTTTAGAGCAGTGTCACGTATACCGGGGTGCAATGCTTTTTCGGTTACAACGTCGACTTTTCGGTTTAACAGTTCTTCAAGAGATTGCTTGACACTTATCAAATCAATCAAGCTGCTTCCCGGAACAAAATCCATGAGAAAATCGATGTCGCTCTGTTCGTTTTCGTCTCCTCTGGTTACTGAGCCAAAAACTCTAACATTATATGCTCCATGACTTTCTGAAATATTTATGATTTGCTCCCGTTTTTGCTGAATTTCTTGAAGCAACTCACGTGTTTTAGTTGACATGATGACCACCTCAAGAGCATTGTAGCATTTTTGCGCTATTGCCTCTACCTCTGCTGGGGTTCATAATTTTTATGTTTATCTGGCTAGTTTGTAAAGAGTATATTATCTGTTCTTCCGAGACAATGCATTTGCTAAATAATGGAACACAGGTTATCGTTAAAGGTGGCAAACCACATTCTCACGAGTCATTCAAAATAGTACAGGGTTCCTTTGAAATCACAAAATAGCGGGGTAATTGCGATGACAACGAAATCGAAAATTGAATGGACGGAATCAACCTGGAATCCAGTGACCGGTTGCACCAAGATAAGTGCCGGATGCCAGCATTGTTATGCGGAGCGGTTGGCCTACCGGCTCAAAGCCATGGGACAGCCGAATTACGCCAATGGTTTCAAGGTTACAACGCACCCGCAAATGCTGGAATAGCCATTGACATGGAAGAGACCGCAGATGATTTTCGTGAATTCGATGAGCGACATGTTCCATGAAGATATACCGCTGGAGTTCATTACCAAGGTTTTTGATGTGATGCAAAAGGCACATTGGCATACTTTTCAAATATTGACCAAGCGGGCGGAACGGTTGGAGGAATTATCGCCGTTGTTGAGATGGAGCGATAACATCTGGATGGGGGTTACTGTTGAGAGTTCCAGCTATGTCAGCCGGATCGATCATCTGCGTCGCACAAATGCCAAAACGCGTTTCATATCCTTTGAGCCTCTAATATCGTCAATCAATAATTCGGATCTTGACGATATAGATTGGGTCATTGTGGGAGGAGAATCCGGCCCCGGCGCTCGTCCGTTGCAGGAGAAATGGGTGCTGGAGATTCGCGAGAATTGCTTAATGAACAATGTCCCGTTTTTCTTTAAGCAATGGGGCGGCACCAATAAGAAGAAAAATGGGCGGTTACTGGAAGGCCGAACCTGGGATGGCAGGCCGGCGGCAGGATCGTCTACATAATAAGATAAGCCTTGGCATATTGGGCGTTTAGGCAGAAATGGATTAAAGGATAATTTATTATGCAGCAATTACAGTCTGAACCACATAATTCTCCATGCGCCCCATGCTAGTATGTACATACCCGATGAAATCAAAGCACAATTCCTCCTGGGCGAGCGCGACTTGGAGGCTGCATGTGTTTTTAAGTTATTGCTAACCCAACTGAAAGGGGCTTGGAGATGTCTATTAAAATATTTCATACCGCCGACCTGCATATTGGCATTAAATACAACAGCTATCCGGAACCGATTAGTAGCGCATTGCAGCAATCTCGCCTGGATGTTCTGGAGAAGATGGTGAACTTGGCTAATGAGCAAGAGTGCAATCTATTTGTGGCAGCGGGTGATTTGTTCCATAACATCAAGGGCATCTTTGCAAGGCGTCGTTGCCGAATGGTCCAAGGAATATAAGGATCCTAATGAACTATTGGATAGAATAATCGTCATAAAAATGGCCCAGAAGAGCGATGCTGAGCTGTTGGCAAAGACTGGCCCGTTGCTTTATTATTCTGGCTGTTTTAGAACTCTGACATAATCCATGCTCCCATGAAGAATTCGGTAGACGTATACCACATCATCGATAAAACGGTAAAAAGCAATATAAGGATTAGTAATGACTATGCGAAAATTATAGTGTTTTAGTACCCTTGCCGTTAACTTGACACCAGAGTTAGGAAAGTCTTCAAGGCGGTGAAGAGAGGCCATTATTTTTGTAAGCATATCCTCAGCAGCAGAAGGATTATCCAACAAAATATACTCAAATAGTTCATCGAGGTCCTCAGAAGCTGCCGGCAAAAGGACTACATCATACTTTTTCTCCATGGATTTTTCTCCTTATTTTGCTTTCGGCCTCATCCAGGGTTATAGTTGGGGCGCCGGAGAGACGCTGTTCCTCTGCCAGTAATAATTTTTCTTTTAAATCCAATAGAGCCTCTCGGCGGCTGAAAGCTTCAATACTCATAATGACCGTATCACCTTCGCCGTTTTTTGTAATATAAATTGGTTCAGCCTTTTCACTGGCAAGTTTTGAAATAGCATTATAGTCATTACGGAGTGTGGTGGATGATTTAATAATCATTAGTACACCTCCAAGTTATATTCTTTCATTATTATACCACAATTCTTTAATTATAAAGGGAGGTTGAAAGCGTGATGATGTGGGGAGTATTGCTCAAGGCTTAATAGGGGACGGTCAGATTAGAAAAAAAAGAAAACCCGAAAGCGGAAAAAAATAAGCGGTGAACGGCGCCATAGGGCCGCAGGGTTTCTATAAGCCACTGGTTATTATTTCGGAATGTGCAGAACGTAATGGTTACCCTAAATGCATCGATGGTGAGTTGAGCGAAAAGATTGTGTAATTACAGGCGGCGCTTCATGGTTGCTGCAGACACAGATTATTTAATGAAAAACGTGTGCAAATCTTGCACACGTTTAATGCACATAAGCAAAAAAACGCATTTTCTGCACACGTTCTGTTTACATAGGAAGAAACTGCCCATATAATTACCGTAAAGGGAGGGGTGGAAATGAATGGATATAAGTTGCCATTGCTGCCGCCCAAGGCAGAACTGGAAACCAAGCCAGTGCTCAGGCAGCTGGCCAAATCCCACCGCGCCCTGGCTGAGCTAAAAGGATATGCTGCTACCATACCCAACAAGCATATGCTGATCAATGCCGTGACCATCAACGAAGCCAAAGATAGTTCAGCGATAGAAAACATAATTACCACCCATGATGAGCTGTACAAAGCAATCAGTCAGGCAAGCTATAGAAATCCGGCCGCCAAGGAAGTGGCCAGGTATAGAACCGCTCTCTGGCAGGGATATGAGATGGTCCAGGGCCGCCAGCTGCTCACTGCGAACATGATCATCGATATTCAGGCCATCATAGAGATCAATCGTGCTGGGATTAGAAAATTGCCCGGGACGGTTATACAGAATGAAACGACCGGGGAGGTCGTCTACACTCCCCCCATCGGTGAACAGCGGATATTGAAGCTGATGAGCAACCTGGAAAAATACATTAACGATGATCGCGATGGGGCTGATCCGCTCATCAAGATGGCGGTGGTCCACTATCAGTTTGAGAGCATCCACCCTTTCTATGACGGCAATGGCCGCACCGGACGTATAGTCAATGTATTGTACCTGGTGCTGAAGGAATTGCTGGATAGCCCAATTTTGTATCTGAGCCGCTACATTATCAGGAAAAAGACGGAATACTATAACCTGCTACAGGAAGTGCGTACCCAGGGTAAATGGGAGGAGTGGATCCTGTTCATACTCAAAGGAGTGGAGGAGACCGCTGAACAAACCTTGGCCATGGCCAAGAGCATAAATGCCGAAATGGAAGCCATGGCCGCTGAGATCCGCGATAAGTTGCCGAAAATGTACACGCGCGACTTCATGGAACTGCTCTTCTTCGAGTTTTATACCAAGATTGCCTATATTGAGAAGGGCCTGGGGGTGGCCCGCCGCACTGCCGTTACTTATCTGGAGGCCCTGGAGAAGGAAGGCTTTTTGGTATCGGAGAAGCTCGGCAAAGAGCGGATTTATCAGAACAAGCGCTTGTTCGATCTGGTGAAGGCCCAAGAGATACTGAAGGCGGAAGGATGACAATAGGCGGGGAAGGATTCGCCTGAGCCAACGATTACTTCAGATGGAAATAGGGTGACTTGCGGAAGTGGATAACCCAACTGAAAGGGGCTTGTAGATGTCTATAAAAATATTTCACACCGCCGACCTGCATATTGGCATGAAATACAACAGCTACCCGGAACCCATTAAAAGCGGATTGCAGCGGTCTCGCTTGGATGTTCTGCAGAAGATGGTGAATATGGCTAATGAACAAGGGTGCAATCTATTTGTGGTGGCGGGTGACTTGTTCCATAACATCAAAGGCATCGATAAGAAAACAGTTGCCCAGGCTGCCCAATATTTAGAATCATTTCAGGGGGAATGTGTGCTGGTGTTGCCCGGCAACCATGATTATGACAACGATATGATCGATTTATGGAAGACCTTGAATGACAACGTGGTTGATAAAATATTATTCCTGAACCAAGAGGTCCCGGTTTCACTGGAAGACTTCGGGCTTGATGTTACCATTTACCCGGCGCCTTGCCATTCGAAACATTCTGATATCAATAACCTGGGTTGGGTCAGAGAACAGAGCATCGATCCGCAGCAGATCAATATTGGCATTGCCCATGGATCTCTGGAGGGGATTTCTCCGGACCTGGATTCATCGTATTTTTACATGGGAATCAAGGAACTCGAGGATTTACCCATGGATCTGTGGCTGTTGGGGCATACCCATGTGACTTATCCCACCCATCAGTCCATAAAGGAATGGAGGATATTTAATCCTGGGACACCCGAACCGGACGGATTGGATTGCCAACATGGCGGTATGGCCTGGCTCATCACCATTGATGAACAGAAGCAAACCGAGGCAGTTCGGATGGATACCGGCATATATCGCTTCTCCGATCAGGAGTATGCCATCTCCCGAGCTGAAGATTTGGACAAATTACAGACCGACCTGCTGGAGAAGACTCCCAGCTGCAGGATCGCCCGAATTCATCTTAGCGGTCGGGTTGACGAGGATACCTTCAATTACCGCCAGGAGGTATTCAGGAACATCGAGCAAGCCCTGGGCTATTTGATCATAGATGATTCGAA
>JAAYJY010000354.1 GCA_012522705.1 Syntrophomonadaceae bacterium
AGCCTACACCATACAGGTAGTTGATCTCCCCCCAGCTGAAACGGTTGATAATAATATTGCCCGCGGTCAAAACATCGCGCCGGTCCACCTTGCGGCCCAGGTACCTTTCCGCCCCGGTCACGACACTGTTTTGCTCCGGCGTCAGAGTCGGCTGGCCCGCCAGGGAACCAGGCGCCGCTGGCTCAAGGGCTCCGCCCTGGTTCGCGGTCATGCCCTCCAGCCCGTCCGAAGGCGCTGAGCCCGGTGCTTGCGTTCCGGCGTCATTTTTAGATCCTGAAGCAGGATCATCGCCCCCAGCTTGATCCGGGGCGGAGCCGTCCACAAGCGCAAACAGGCCTGACTGCACCATACTATCGATGGCCCGGTTCAGTTTATTGTTCCCGTAAAGACTCAGGCCGGCCAGCAGAATCATTGCTATACCAATTCCTATCCCTATTTTTTTCCCCGTGGTCATGTCGTAAAATCATCTCCTTCCATAGCTTTCCTAATTCGCCGCTACCGAGGTACTTCCTGCAACATTCTGCTGGGCTGGGGATTTGGGGACAGTCCCGACTTATGGCAAGAATTTTACGGAAAATTTACCAAATATTTTTGAATTCATGCAGGAATTAGCAGAATTAACTAGAATATATACAAAAAATAACACAAGGGCAAACCCGCCGGAAGGCGGGGACGCAAAGCCACGGGTCTAACGCGAGGTGAGATCGCCGGGTTGCAGTGACTATACATTATTTTGGCCCGGATAACTTGGAACAGCAGCCAGGTTATATTTTTTTGTACCGCGCCAACCAGACAACAATACGCAGCAGAAGGAGAGACCGTTCGTGGCCCAATCCAACCAGGAACTACTCGTCAATGACGAAGAGATATACATAGATCTCCGACAAATTATAAAGATACTGGGCAAATGGTCCCGCTTCATAATCGGCTTGACCATACTAGCCGGTCTGGCCGCCGGGCTGGTCAGCCATTATCTGCTGACCCCGATTTACCAGGCCGACACCCTGTTGCGGTTCACCCAGGCCACCGAAAAACTGGCCACCAACCCCAACGCCGCCATGAACGCCGACGGGGGAATAGACGCCTATACCAGGCCGATACTGACCATGAACACCCACCTGACCCAGATCAAGAGCCCGGCCCTCAGCCAGCGCATCGACGCGGCCCTGGCCCGGGATGGATATATGTCCGGCGACTACACCATGGCGGCCTCGGTGGTCAAGGACTCCAACCTGATAGAAATAAAGGTAGAGAGCAGCGACCCGGTGCTGGCGGCCCGCGCGGCCAATACCCTCAGCGACCAGTACCGCCGGCTGATGGATGAAAAAAACCAGGAACAGATCAACAGCTCGGTCACCTATCTGACCACCCAGAAGGAAATCACCTGGCAGCAACTGGTCAGCACCCAGGAGACCCTGAAGGAATACCAGGTCCGCCCCAATACCAATACGGCGGCGGAGCGGCAGGAATTACAGAACACCATCGACCGGCTCCAGCAGACCATGCTGACCCTGGACAAACAGGTATCGGATACCTTGATCGCCAAATCGGTCGACCTGGGCGACAGCAGCATGGTGGTCATGTCCGAGGCCACCGTGCCGGCCCAACCGGTCAAACCCAACCTGATCCAGAACGTGGCCATCGCCCTGGTGCTGGGCCTGTTCCTGTTCACATTGCTGGCCTTCCTGCTGGAATATATGGACAACACCGTCAAGACCACCGACGACTTCCGGGAAATGGAGCTCTCAGTGCTGGGCATCATCCCCGATAACGAATCCGGCCACCGGCAGTCTTATTATGGAGGATAAACATGCGGCGTGAGGATTACGAACTAACGGTAATCGAAAAACCAAGATCCATCGCCTCCGAGGCCTACCGGACCCTGCGGACCAATCTGGGTTTCGCCGGCATCGACCAGCCATTCCGGTCGATCCTGGTCAGCAGCCCCAGCCCCAAGGACGGCAAATCCACCGTCACCGCCAACCTGGGCGTAGTCATGGCCCAGGCCGGCAGCCGGGTGATAATAGTCGATTGCGACCTGCGCAAGCCGGTGCAGCATCATATATTTAGATTAGACAACCTTAGAGGATTCACCAACTGTTTGATGATGGAAACCACCCTGGATAAAGTCATCCAGAAAGCCATACCCCAGCTGGGCAACCTGGACATACTGACCAGCGGTCCCATACCCCCCAATCCCGCCGAGATGCTCAACTCCCAGCGGGTGCGGGAATTCTGGCCCATGCTGCTGGAGAACTACGACTTTGTGCTGGTAGATGCGCCGCCGGTTTTAGCGGTAGCCGACGCCGCCATTCTAGCGTCCCAGATGGACGGGGTAATAATGGTGACCCGTTATGGAGTCACCCGCAAAGACCAGGTTCAGCAAACCCGGGAAGTATTCCAGAAGGCCAGCGCCAACCTGATCGGGGTGGTCCTCAACCAGGCCAAGATCAGCGGCGACGACTACAATTACTACTATTACTATTCCGGCGCCGACTCAACCGCCTGACGGGACTGTCGTGACGGGACTGTCCCCAAGTTAGTGCCCGGTGTCGTCAAGTTAGTAGCCCCGGGTGATCATGGGGACATTCATGCGAAACAGGTGTGTCCCCGTGAATCACCGAGCCTGACAGGCTAGTAACTTGGCGACATAAACGAAGACAGTAACTTGAGGGACCGTCCCCAAATCCCAAGCCCAGCGGCAGCTCGGGACTGTCCTCAAGTTAGTGGCGTCAGGGATGTCCCAAGTTAGTAGCCCCGGCACTATCAGCTAGTAACTTGGCGGTATCAGCAAAGCCAGTAACTTGCGGGACCGTCCCCAAAAACCCAAGTCCAGCGGCAGCTTAACAAGTAAATTGTCGTATTAATATTTAGAACCAGTGGGGACATCAGCGTAAAACGTAATGTCCCCGCCGACGTTTAAAGCCAGTTGTCGAATCGTGTAAACAATTTGTCGAAACCATTGACAAGCCCAGCAGCAGCTCCGGGACTGTCCTCAAG
>JAAYJY010000355.1 GCA_012522705.1 Syntrophomonadaceae bacterium
CCTATATAGTGGAAGTTGAACAAGAGGCTTTTAATATCGATTTCGTCACCATCAGCAACATCTCCAATTCCGCCCTGGCGGTGGGATTAAGATTGGTTGACTAATGACCGTTTATTGAACCCGGCCGTTGCCCCCAACGCCCAGACCCCCGGTCAGATCAATCCTGACCGGGGTTGCTTTTGTGTCCATGTTATATGAGACAGTGGTCCCGGCCATGCTTTGGTTGGGCCGGAGCCATCTGGCTTAGAGATCTTCGACAGGCAATCTCTTCTTCATAAACAGATAATTGACACTGTCCACGAGGGCTTGCCAAGAGGCTTCAATGATGTTTTCCGAAACCCCTACCGTGCTCCACTTTTCCGCTTCATTGGCCGACTCTATCAATACCCGCACCCGGGCCGCTGTACCGCGGTTGCCGTCCAGGACCCTTACCTTGTAGTCAGACAGGTGCATTTCGCCTATCTCCGGGTATACTTCGGCCAAAGCCTTGCGAAGCGAATTGTCCAGGGCATTGACCGGCCCATCGCCTTCCGCGGCGGTGTGCACTACCTGATCGCCAATCTGCATTTTTATGAAGGCCTCGGCCACGAAATCGCTGCCTTCCTGTTTCTCCAACATGATCTTCAGGTTCTTGAGCTGGAAATAATCACCCAGTTGCCCGAAGCCCTTGCGCAGCAGCAGCTCCAGCGAACCGTCGGCACCTTCGAACTGGAATCCCTGGTTCTCCAATTCCTTGATCTGTTTAATCACCGCCCGGGTCTGGGCGTCATAGCTGTTAACATCCAGCTTAAGTTCCTTGGCCTTGTACAGCAGGTTGGAGATGCCGGCCAGTTCCGACACCAGCACTCGGCGATGGTTACCCACATCCTCCGGGTTGATGTGTTCATAGGTAGTCGAGTCTTTTAAAAGGGCACTGACATGGATACCACCTTTATGAGCGAAAGCACCGTGTCCAACGAAAGGCTGATTATTGGGGCTGGGCAGGTTGGCTATTTCATTGACATAGTGGCTCACCTCGGTCAACCGTTTGAGGTTACCTGGAGGAAGACAGCGTTTGTTCATCTTAAGTTCCAAATTGGGGATGATGGAGCACAGATCGGCGTTGCCACACCTTTCTCCCAGGTTGTTGATGGTACCCTGCACCTGTGTAAAGCCCATGTTCAATGCCGCCAGGGAATTGGCTACCCCGCAGCCTGAGTCATTATGGGCATGGATCCCCAGCGGTATCTTGATCTCCGCTTGCACCTTTCTTATTATGTCTGCCAATTCCCAGGGCAAAGTGCCGCCATTGGTATCACACAATGCCAGGCAATCGGCCCCGGCATGAGCTGCCGCGCTCAGCACCTGCAGGGCGTAGTCGGGATTGTGTTTAAAGCCATCGAAGAAGTGCTCGGCGTCGAATACCACTTCGAGGCCCCTGTCTTTTAGAAAGGCGACCGTCTCCCGGACCATGCTGAGATTCTCTTCCAGGGTCGTTTCCAGAGCCCGCAGGACATGGAAGTCCCAGGATTTACCGAAGATGGCCACTACCGGCACCTCCGCTGCCAGCAAGGCCGTAATATTATTGTCATGTTTGACACTGGTGCCCGGTCGGCGGGTGGAACTGAAGGCGCTGAGTTGAGCGTGTTCCAACCGGTATTCTTTCATCTGATGAAAGAAATCCAGATCCTTGGGATTGCTGCCCGGCCAGCCCCCCTCTATATAGGAGACGCCAAGGCGGTCCAACCGGCGGGCGATTTTGATCTTGTCGTCCACCGAAAAGGATATTCCCTCCCCTTGGGCACCGTCGCGCAAGGTTACATCATATACCTTTACATCCAACTTAAAATCCCCAATGCGGAGCCCTCCTTAGTTTTTCATTATCATTTCTTGAACCAAATCGCCCATCTGAACTGTATCGACCAAGGTCTTGCCCTCTTCCATCAGATCCGGGGTGCGGTACCCGTCTGCCATCACTTGGCGGACAGCCGCTTCGATCAAACAGGCCTCACTTTCCAACTCGAATGAATAGCGCAGCATCATGGCCGCCGACAGAATGGTCGCCAGCGGATTGGCTTTCTTCTGCCCGGCGATATCCGGGGCACTGCCATGGGAGGGTTCATACAACCCTACCTGTCCGCCGATCGAAGCACTGGGCAGCATCCCGATGGATCCGGTAAGCATGGATGCCTCATCGGTTAAAATGTCGCCAAACATGTTCTCGGTGACGATTACGTCAAATTGGCGGGGATAACGGATCAACTGCATGGAGCAGTTATCCACATACATATGGGTAGTCTCAACTTCCGGATATTCGGAAGCCAGGCGGGTAACGGTCTCCCGCCACAGCCGTGAGCTTTCCAGGACATTGGCCTTGTCGACCGAGCATAACTGGCGGCGGCGTTGGCGGGCCACCTTGTAGGCAAAACGCACGATCCTCTCTATCTCATAGGTCGAATAGCTTAGGATGTCGGTGGCTTTTTCTCCGCCATCGAGAGTTTTTTCCCGGCTCTTCGCACCAAAGTAAAGACCCCCGGTCAGTTCCCGGATGACTATCAGATCCACCCCGGTTATGATCTCTTCTTTCAAGGTTGAAGCTTGCAAGAGTCCGGGAAACAGTAGGCAGGGACGCAGGTTGGCATATAATCCCAACTCCTTGCGCAGGGGCAGCAGCGCGCCTACCTCCGGGCGCAGGTGGACCGGCAGATCATCCCACTGGGGGCCGCCGATGGCCCCCAGCAGGACAGCGTCGGATTGGCGGCAGATCTCCAAGGTAGCCGCCGGGAGAGGGTGACCTACTGCATCATAAGCGGCACCGCCGATCAGGGCTTCGGTGAACTGGTATTGATGGCCGCATTTTTTCCCCACTGCCTGCAAGGCCTTGATTGCTTCCGGTACTATCTCCACTCCGATCCCGTCGCCGGGAAGGACTGCAATTCTATACATCGGGTTTCTCCTTTCGGCTCCTACTCGGATCCTTTCACATAGTCTATTAAACCGCCCCGGGCTATTATCCGCTGCATGAATTCCGGGAAAGGGGTGGCCTGATACACTTCACCGCTGCGGAGATTTTTAATCTGGCCCGTCTCCAAGTCGACCTCGATCTCGTCCCCCTCCTGAATAGCGGTTGCCGCTTCGGGCGACTCCAGGATGGGCAATCCGATGTTGATAGCGTTGCGATAGAAGATGCGAGCGAAAGAATCAGCCACCACGCAGGCCACCCCCGCCCCTTTGATGGCAATAGGCGCGTGCTCGCGGGAACTGCCGCAGCCGAAGTTCTTGTCCGCCACGATTATGTCGCCGGCTTTGACCTTGCTGGGGAAATCGGGGTTCGCATCCTCCATGCAATGCCGGGCCAGTTCGGCCGGATCGAAAGTGTTGAGGTAACGGGCTGGGATTATAGCGTCAGTATCGATATTGCTGCCGAATTTATATACATGGCCGGTAAATTTCATTTATAAAACCTCCCATGGCGGGGTGATCCTGCCCTTGATGGCGCTGGCCGCAGCCACGGCCGGATTGCTCAGGTAGACTTCGCTCTCCGGGTGCCCCATGCGTCCCACAAAGTTTCGGTTGGTGGTGGCCAAGGCCTTCTCACCCTTGGCCAGGATACCCATATGTCCGCCCAGGCAGGGTCCGCAGGTGGGGGTGCTGACTGCCGCCCCGGCTTCGATAAAGGTTTCCATGTACCCGCGCCGCAGGGCCTCCAGGTAGATGGTCTGAGTACCGGGCAGGATGATCAGGCGCAGGCCGGAGTATACCCTCTGTCCCTTCAGTATCTCGGCCGCCGCCTGCAGGTCCTCGATACGGCCATTGGTGCAGGAACCAATCACTACCTGGTCCAGCCACACTTCACCGACCTGGCTGACCGGACGTGTGTTCTCGGGGAGGTGAGGAAAGGCCACCACTGGCTCCAACTTGGATACATCATATTCTATAGTGCGCGCATAAACCGCATCGTCATCGGATTGATAAATGTGGTAAGGTCTTTTTACCCGATCCTCTATATAAGCCAGGGTTATATCGTCAGCAGCGATGATACCGTTTTTACCTCCCGCTTCAATAGCCATGTTGGCCATGGAGAAGCGGTTGTCCATGGATAGACTGCGGATGGCTTCACCGGTAAACTCCATCGACATATAACGGGCTCCATCCACTCCGATGTCCCCGATGGCATGGAGGATGAAGTCCTTGCCTCCCACCCAGCGGGGAGCCTGGCCATAATAAATGAACTTGATGCTTTCCGGTACCTTGAACCAGGCTTCCCCGGTGGCCATAGCAGCCGCCATGTCGGTAGAGCCCACCCCGGTGGCGAATGCCCCTAAGGCGCCGTAAGTACAGGTATGGGAATCGGCGCCGATGATCAGGTCGCCGGGCGCCACCAGTCCCTGCTCCGGCAGCAGACAATGCTCAATACCCATCTGCCCGATTTCAAAATAGTTCTGGATCCCTTGCTGGCGGGCGAAATCTCGAAGGATTTTGGCTTGCTCGGCCGACTTGATATCCTTGTTGGGGGTAAAGTGGTCTGGTACCAGAACGATGCTGTCGCGAGCATAGCCGTGCTCCCGCCCCAATCTATTGCACTCGGCAATGGCCGCCGGGGCGGTGACGTCATTGCCCAGGATAACGTCCACCTTGCAGTTGAGCAGTTCGCCCGCTTCTACGTGCTCTCGTCCCGCGTGGTGCGCCAGTATCTTCTGGCTGATTGTCATTCCCATAAAATGTCCCTCCAAAAATGCCTTTACTCCTGGGAGTTCAAGGTCAAATCGTAGTAGTATTTATTGATGGCGTTGACGTAGGACTTGATGCTGGCTTCTATAATGTCGGTGCTCAAGCCCCGGCCATTATAGACATTCTCGCCGATCTTGATCCGGGAGGTCACTTCACCCAGGGCATCCTTTCCGGAGGTGACCGCCTGCAGTTTATAGTCGATCATCTTGCCGTAGATATCAGTGATCTTGTCTACCGCATGGCAGCCCGCTTCCACCGGACCCGCACCGGTGGCAGTGGCGTCGAAAACCTTATCTTCGATGGCCAGCCGGATGGTAGCGGTAGGTATGACCCTGGTCCCGGCAATTATTTGTAGATAATCCAGACGGAAACGCTCGGGGACCGCCCGGGCCCGGTCCTTCACCAAGGCATGCAGGTCGTCGTCGTTTATCTCCTTTTTCTTGTCGGCTATCTCCTTAAAACCCACGAAAGCTCGGGCCAACTCATTTTCGTCCAGATTGTATCCCAACTGCTGCAGCCGGTCATTAAAGGCGTGGCGGCCGGAATGCTTGCCCAACACCAGATTGCTTTTGAACACCCCCACCAACTCGGGGCTCATGATTTCGTAAGTGGATCTCTCTTTCAAAACCCCGTCTTGGTGAATGCCAGATTCGTGGGCGAAAGCATTGTCACCCACTATCGCCTTGTTGGGCTGAATCATCATGCCGGTCATGCTGCTGACCAGGCGGCTGGTGGGGAATATCTCCTGATAATTGATGCCAGTCTCTTTCTGATAAAATGCCTGGCGGGTATAGAGGGCCATCACAATCTCCTCCAAGGAGGCATTGCCAGCCCGTTCCCCGATCCCGTTCACCGCGCACTCTATCTGGCGAGCGCCGTTGACTACCCCGGCCAGAGAATTGGCCACTGCCAGACCCAGGTCGTTGTGACAGTGGACGCTGATTATAGCCCGATCGATGTTGGGCACCCTCTCCATGAAGGTACGAATAAACTCTCCAAAGTGTTCCGGTACCGCGTATCCAACTGTATCGGGAAGATTGACCACCTTTGCCCCGGCATCGATAACTGCCTTGATCACCTGGGCCAGATAATCCACATCACTGCGATAAGCATCCTCGGCCGAAAACTCCACATCCGAACAGAACCGGCAGGCATATTTGACCGCCTCCACCGCTTGTTCCAGAGCCGCTTCCCGGCTTATCTGCAGCTTGTGGCGCAGATGAATGTCGGAAGTAGCCAGGAAGGTATGGATGCGGGGCGATTCCGCATATTGGACCGCTTCCCAGCCGCGGTCTATATCCATTCGGGTAGCGCGGCACAAGCCGGCAATAATCGGTCCTTTAACCTTTTGAGCGATGGTTTTTACAGCCTGGAAGTCCCCGGGGGAAGAAATCGGAAAACCGGCTTCAATAACATCAACCCCTAGGTTGGCCAGCTGGTAAGCTATCTCCAATTTCTCTTCCACATTGAGGCTGACTCCTGGTGATTGCTCGCCATCGCGCAGGGTGGTATCAAAAAGGTATATCCTGTTTTTGTCACCCATAACTAAACCTCCCATCCAATTTCCCCACCGGAAATTTCAATCCTCTTCCCTGCCTATATATGTGCACCGATGGTTGCTGGCAACTATTTGGTCTCCTTCAGCCAGGGCATCATGGCCCGTAATTCGCCACCCACCTGCTCTATTAAATGATCCTGGTTCTGCCGTTTCAAGGCATTGAACCGGGGCCGGCCCACTGTATTCTCCAGCAGCCAATCCTTGGCGAAAGTCCCGTCCTGTATATCCTGCAGGGCCTCCTGCATGGCCCAACGGGTGTCCTCACCGATTATATCCGGTCCTTTGGTATAATCGCCCCACTCGGCAGTGTCGCTGATAGAATATCGCATGAAACTCATTCCGCCCTCATACATAAGATCGACGATCAATTTCAGCTCATGCATACATTCGAAATAAGCGATCTCCGGCTGGTAGCCCGCTTCCACCAGGGTTTCGAAGCCTGATTTGACTAGTTCGGTGACTCCCCCGCAGAGTACACACTGTTCGCCGAACAGGTCGGTTTCAGTCTCCTCCTTGAATGTGGTCTCGATTACCCCTGCCCGGGTGCAGCCGATGCCTTTGGCATAAGCCAAACCCAGCTGCCGGGCGGTGCCGGTCGCATCTTGCTGGATCGCAATCAAGCCGGGTACCCCAGCTCCTTTTTCATACATGCGCCGGACCAGGTGCCCGGGACTCTTCGGGGCTATCATAAATACATCCACGAAAGCGGGAGGAACAATCTGGCCATAATGAATGTTGAATCCATGGGAGAATCCCAAGGCATCGCCGCTCTTCAGGTACGGTTTGATCTCGGCATTATAAACCCTTGCCTGAACTTCATCGGGCAGCAGAATCTGAATGATATCCGCAGCCTCCGCTGCTTCCGCCACACTCAAGGGGGTAATGCCGGCCGCGATGACCAGATTCCACTCTTTTTCGGTGGCTTCATCCGTGGGTTTACGCAGGCCCACTACCACGTTAACCCCGCTCTCATAGAGGTTTTGGGCCTGGGCATGACCTTGGGAACCAAATCCCATCACTGCTACGGTTTTACCTTGCAAGAGATCCAGATTCGCGTCAGCATCATAATACATTCTCGCCATTTTTGTTCTTCCTCCTTATAATATTTTGTTAATCATTTTCTCCGGTTATCTTCGCCGGTACCGCGGACCATGGCCACCTTACCGGTTCGTACCAATTCTAGTATCCCGAAGGGACGAAAGGCGTCTTCCAGTGCATCTATCTTGCGTTTGTCGCCAGTAGCCTCCACTATCAGCGAGGTGCGGCCGATATCCACTATACGGGCTCTGAAAATATCGACTATCTGCACTATATCAGGTCTCACATTATGGTCGGCTTTGACCTTGATCAGCACCAATTCCCTCTCCACCAGGTGTTCCTTGGTCAGGTCTACCACTTTGATCACATCAATGAGTTTGTATAGCTGTTTGGTGACCTGTTCGATTATGATATCGTCGCCCTCAACCACCACCGTCATTCTGGAAACGGAAGGGTCCTCAGTGGCCCCCACCGCCAGGCTGTCTATATTGTAACCGCGGCGGCGAATCAGGGTGGTCACCCGGGTCAACACCCCCGGCAAATTCTCTACAGTTACCGCGATAATGTGCTTACTCATTGAGGTCACCTCCCAACATATTCAGGATCGATTCTCCCGGAGGAACCATGGGATAGACCCCGGCCTCCCTTTCCACCCAAAAGTCTATTATTACTGGGCGATCGGTGACCTGCATGGCCTCCTGCAAAGCTTCCCGCACATCCTCAGTGCGATTGACCCTCATCCCTACTGCCCCGTAAGCCTCGGCCAGCTTAACGAAATCCGGCTGGTGGCTCATGTCAGTGTAGGAATAACGACCTTGGTGGAAAAGTTCCTGCCACTGCCGAACCATACCCAAATACTGGTTATTGAGGATGCAGATGATCACCGGAATTTTGTACTGCATGGCAGTGCCTAGTTCCTGGATATTCATCTGAATGCTGCCATCTCCGGCTATATCGAACACAGTCTTTTCCGGGCAGGCCAGCTTGGCGCCGATAGCAGCCGGGAAACCGTAGCCCATAGTCCCCAACCCTCCCGAACTAATAAAAGAACGCGGTTCATTATAAAAATAGTACTGCGCTGCCCACATCTGGTTCTGCCCCACCTCAGTAGTGATGATGGCATCCCCCCGGGTTAGGTCGTAGATAGTCTCCACTATGTGCTGCGGCATTATCCGTCCCTCGCTGGGGCTCCCATAGCGGAGGGGGAATTCATCCTTCCATTTGGCAATGATCTGGTGCCATTCAGTTAGCTCGAGCTGGGTCTTGAGCCTCGGCAGCAGAGCCTGCAAAGCTTCCCGGGCCTCACCAACGATAGGGATATGGGCAGCGGTGTTCTTGCCAATTTCGGCCGCATCGATATCGATATGGATCACTCGGGCGTGGGGAGCGAAGGTCTCCAGCTTGCCGGTGACCCGGTCATCAAAGCGAACCCCCACGGCAATCAGCACGTCGCATTCCCCAATAGCGTAATTGGCATAACGGGTCCCATGCATACCCAGCATGCCCAGAGAGAGGTAGCTGGTCCCGGGGAAGGCCCCCATCCCCATCAGGGTAGTGGTAACCGGGATGCGGCATTTCTCCGCCATCTGGCGCAGTTCTTCAGCAGCATTCGAGGCAATTACCCCTCCGCCGGCATATATGACCGGGCGTTGGGCTTTGTTGATGGCCTCCGCCGCGGCTATTATCTGGCCTGAATTGACGCCCTTCATTACCCGGTAGCTGCGTATCTTCACCTCCGCGTCATTGGCTTCAAAGTCTATCTCCCGGGCCATAACATCTTTGGGGAGATCGACCAATACCGGTCCGGGACGGTTGGTGCGGGCAACAAAGAAAGCCTCCTTTATAATCCTCTCCACATCTTCAGTCCTCTGCACCTGGTAGCCATGTTTGGTGATAGGGAGGGAAATGCCGGTTATATCAGCTTCCTGAAAAGCGTCCTTGCCGATGAGGGTGGAGGCCACCTGCCCGGTCAGGCATACCAAAGGGACGGAATCCATGTTGGCGGTGGCGATTCCGGTTACCAGGTTGGTAGCCCCTGGTCCTGAAGTGGCAAGGCATACACCTACTTTTCCTGATGCCCGGGCATAACCGTCCGCAGCATGAACAGCACCCTGCTCATGGCGGACCAGGATATGCTTTATGGGTGAATCATAGAGGGCATCGTAAATAGGCAGTACCGCTCCTCCCGGATAGCCAAATACCACCTCGACTCCCTCTCTCTGTAGGCAGTGCATTAAAATATCGGCTCCTTTTAATTTCACACCCTTCACCTCCATATAAATCTGTCTTAAATATAGTCAAACTGCTTGGGGTAAGCAATGAAGCCCGAAATCCGTACAGGGTACAGTAATAAGTGTCCCAGCGTGCTCTCAATGGGCCGCCGCCATCTGCCTGGCATGGCTCACCATGATTAAACTAATGTTGATGGATCCGACAATGGTTGGCAACAATTGTAATTATAAGAGCGGGCTTTTAATGGCCCGCTCCAGATCCCTCGGGTGAGGGGATCATTTCCTGAAGGTGGCCCCCCGGCTGGCTGATTGAACCATCTCGGCATATCGTTTCATATAACCGGTCTTGATATTCGGTTGGGGTTTGGTCCACCGGCCAAGCCGGTTGGCTAGCTCGATGTCATCAACCAAGAGCTGCAGTCGCTGGGCAGGAATATCGATTTGGATAATGTCTCCTTCCTCTACCAACGCTATCGGTCCACCGGTAGAGGCCTCCGGCGATACATGGCCCATGGATGCCCCCCGGGTGGCCCCTGAGAAACGTCCATCAGTTATCAGGGCTACCTCCCGGTCCAGTCCCATACCAGCGATAACCGAGGTAGGGGTCAGCATCTCCCGCATCCCCGGTCCTCCCTGCGGTCCTTCATAACGTATGACCACTACGTCACCGGCTCTTATCTTCTGGGCCAGGATGGCGGCTACCGCATCTTCCTCGTTGTTGAATACCCGGGCTGGTCCCTGATGCTGCATCATTTCCGGATCGACAGCGCCCTTTTTGACCACCGCCCCTTCGGGAGCCAGGTTGCCAAACAAGATAGCCAATCCCCCGCTGTGATTGTAGGGATTATCCAGAGGGCGTATGACTTCATAGTCCCGCACCGGGGCAACAGCGATATTCTCACCCAAGACTGCACCAGTGACAGTCATGACCTCCAAGTTGACCAGATCACCCTTGCTCAATTCATTATAGATGGCCTGCACACCGCCGGCATGGTAGAGGTCCTCCATGTGATGGAAACCGGCCGGGCTTATTTTGCATAGATGGGGAGTGCGCTCGCTGACCTGATTGAACAGGTCCAGGTCTATATTGACTCCAGCTTCATCGGCAATGGCCAGCAGATGCAGCACGGAATTGGTGGAACAGCCTATGGCCATGTCCATGGTGATAGCGTTATGGAAGGCGGCCGGGGTCATGATATCCAAGGGACGTACGTTCTGGTCCAGCAGTTCCATTATCTTCAGACCAGTCTGTTTGGCGAGCCGGATGCGCTCAGAATAGACCGCCGGTATAGTCCCATTGCCGGGCAGGGCCATTCCGATAGCCTCGGTGAGGCAGTTCATGGAATTGGCGGTAAACATCCCCGAACAGGAGCCGCAGGTGGGGCAAGCCTGCTCTTCAAGGCAGGCCAGTTGCTGCATATCGATCTTGCCAATGGCGGCTTCTCCGACCCCCTCAAAGATCTGGGTGACACTGATGGCCCGGCTATTGGACACTCCCGCCAGCATGGGACCGCCGCTGACGAATATGGATGGTAGGTTGAGACGAGCCGCCGCCATCAACATACCCGGCACCACCTTGTCGCAATTTGGGATGAACACCAAAGCATCGAAAGCATGGGCCATGGCCATTATCTCCACTGAGTCGGCGATCAACTCACGGCTGCCCAGAGAATACTTCATGCCGATGTGGTTCATGGCAATGCCGTCGCAGACGGCGATGGTTTGAAATTCAAACGGTACCCCCCCCGCCAGCCTAACCCCGGCTTTTACGGCCGCAGCTATCTTATCCAGGTTGATGTGACCCGGTACAATATCATTATAGGAATTGACGATACCGACAAAAGGGTGCCCGATCTCCTGGTCGATAAGACCCAGGGACTTAAACAGGGAACGATGGGGCGCCTTTTCCAATCCTTGTTTTACTATATCGCTTTTCATGGTCTAATCTCCTCCAGTCGGATTTGTGCCTAAACCTGCTATCCAGCCTATGCCCCGGGTTACCCCGCAGGGGATACTTTAAAAAAGAATATAAAACTCCTCTCGTCCTGATCAGGGACGAGAGGAGTTCCCGCGGTACCACCCTGTTTGCCACACTCGTTACGAGCATGACCGCTTATAGCACAAGTCCGGATTAAAATGCTTTGTGCTAACTTGATAACGGACTTTTTCGTCCGGCCCCACCTAATAGGCCCGCGCTAGCTGGCTGTTCAGATAGCAGCTCCGGAATGAGCCACCTGCGCAAATCCGATACCGGTTTCCAGCCTCCCCGGCTCTCTGTAATCGTCCCCTCACGCAAGCATTTTCCTTCATTGCCATTTAAGTAATATGTGAAAGAGTATAATTCAATCTTCTCCTAATTGTCAATCCTAAAATTCGCCTTCCTGCTGCAGGTTCAATTTGCCCAAGTATTCTTTTACCCCGATCTTCTTTCGCTCCCCCCGTACCCGCCGTTGTTGTTCCTTCTGGGTAATATGCTTGAACATGGCCCATAGCAAGCGGGTGCCCTCTTCAGTCTGGCAGGCCTCCGAAGGGGTCATCCCCCGCAAGGCCGCAAAATGAGAGTGATACCATTTGTGGAGATACATTTCCTTCAACTGACCTTCCAGCTGGGGATAAGATTTCTTGGTTTCCGGGGTAAGAACCTCAAATATCCCATCCGCCCTTATCTCCAAACCATCAAACTCCAATGCGTCATACATACCCTCCTCGAAAAACTGGCGGGCTGCACTAATGTCCCGCTCGCCAAAAGCAGATACCGTTATCCAATTAGACCCCACTATATACTCGGCCATGAAACCGGGGTGGTGGGGGCAATTGTCATGCTGATAAACGACCTCCAACTGACCGGGGAGAATCATACTTATCCCCGGTAAGCTTTTCAGGCGGCTAAGGACTGCGGCACGGTCCTTTACTGCATAACGGGCAGTGATAAAGCGCATGCCATCTTCGAACGCTATCCCTTCTTGCTCATCCAACAGGATGTCCTCGAATTGCAAATAGCGCCCACTCAGGTAACTGTAAGCAGTAGCCAGACCGAGTTCGTACTCACCGCGGGAGATAAGAGGGTAGGGGCTTTCAAGGGTTAACAGGGAGTGCAGATCCTCAAGGGTATCATGCTGTTGAGCTATTATCACAAATTCGTCGCCGTTGATGACCAGATCGGCGATTACTCCACTCATGAAGGTAACCCCATGGTTATAATCGTCATCGTAACAGGTGACCCGCATATGCATGCCGTAGGGGAGTTCTTCCACCTCCCGGATATTGTCCACCCGATCCAGTACCTCGAACAGGTCATCCACATTGATAATTTCGTATACCCGACAAAAAACCGGCACTGCGAAGGGATCTGTAGAAGACCCGTTTTCCAGTTTGGTATGAGCGGTCTGAGCAATGTTGGTCACCAGCCACTGTCCCAGTTGATCGCGACAAACCGAGAATTGATATTCACTACGGTAGACCTCTCGTTCGTAAATGGTCAGGGAATAAGCCTACAAACCCAGGTTGTTGTGGGAACGACAGATTTGCTCGACCCTGTCTTCCAGCAACATGGTCCCCGGTTTGATAGCCAGGTTGATCTGCTGCAACAAGGCCCCCTGGGATAAGCTGCCCTCCTCTACTATCGAGAACAGGTAGTTGAAATCCTGGCAGCGCAGGGC
>JAAYJY010000356.1 GCA_012522705.1 Syntrophomonadaceae bacterium
CATCCGTAATCAAATCGTCGCCCGTAAAATAAACCAAATCCTCGGTACGCATGATGCAACTCACCGGCTGCGCCAAAAGCTGCTGCACCCGTCGGCCGGCCTCGACCGGGTCGGGATTGGCCAGCTCCTCCAGACACTTCTCCGCGATATCACCAACCGTCACCAGACCCAGCAAACGCTGCTGCCGATCGAGCACCGGCAAGGTCTTAATCCGGCGCGTCCGCACCAAGTCCCCGACTTCCCGCAGCAAGGTGTAAGGGGGAACCGTAACTGGCGGAGCCTGGTTTTCCAGAAGGTCCGCCACCCGCATATGCAGGTCTTCGATAAAAGCGGGTTCCGGGATCCCGAAGAAATTTAAAATAAACCGGGTTTGGGGATTGACCGGGCCGGTGCGCCCGGGTCTAACGTTAGTCTGCCCCATCCGGTTTTTTAGATTAGCGTAAGCAATGGCCGCGCAGACCGAATCCGCGTCCGGCCGGATATGTCCCAAAACATAAATGGTGCGTCCTGCTTCCTGCATCTTTGTCGGTACCCTTTCGCTCCCATTCTCAAAATAAATTCTCTAAAACTGATTGGTTGATGGAATATATTTTGGTTGTGTTTCTAAAGAGAGTCTTGCATAACTCAAAAAAACGAACCAATAAACAGTAATGATTAGTAAATGTCCTTAGCCACACAGGACATGACTAGGATAATGCTTTTGAATGGATACCTGTAGCATTAGTTCCCTAAAAGAAGACACACTGGCCCCTTGCACCTAATTTTGAATGATTTGTTTGACTAGGCTGCTACTTGTTCTTTCTTAACTGAATTTATTGCCGTCACTGTGGATATCAATGATATAACACAGAGGTACGCATGGGTTATAACTTTCTTGATGCCTCGTAGTTTTAGATGTTCAAGGCCAAGGTGTACCTTGAATCGGCTAAAGCTTCGTGCTACCCCGCTTCGCTGATTATATAGTATGTGCCAGTTTTCCGTCTCCCGGTGGGGAGTACAGAATAAACGAGGATCATCTTTTGCCCTGGTTTTAACCACCATTCCATAGTTGGATTCAGAACACCAGGCTGAGCCATAAGGACAATCACATTTGCCTAGTATCTGGGGACATCTGAATTTATTGACACCTTTATGATGACCCCAGTAAACCATCTTGAACCCGGCTGAACAAATCGGGGTGCCATTAAAATCAAAACCAGCTTTGGGTTGCTTAGCCTCTCTGCGGTTCAAAGGGACAACAGCCTGGGCATGGTGGTCTTTCCGTATCGTTTCATATATGTCAGCGCTATCATAACCAGAATCCATGAGGTAGTATTGGGGATGGGTATTTACATTTTTCTTAGCCTGATTAACGAGGGCTATAGCCTTATCGCTATCATGGACACTGGCGGGAGTTACTTCTAGGGCTATTGGCAATTCTGACTTGGTATCGGTTACTACATGAAGCTTGTAGCCAAACCAGGCCATCTTGTTGCCATCGGTATTTTGTTTAACTCCCCAGTCAGCAGTGGTGCCATCTAGTGAGAGGTGCTTC
>JAAYJY010000357.1 GCA_012522705.1 Syntrophomonadaceae bacterium
GATTAGGGACGAGCATAATACGAGAATTTTCTCGTCCCTAATGTGACTGTAGGAGAAAACCGTCCTCAGCACTCGCCCATGTCGATCCACGGGTTTTTATATTTCTGCCCCTTGACGAAGGATTTATTTTTGAAAGGAGTGATGGTAGTGGAATTAGTGAGACTTATCATCGATGGAAGGGAGGTTGAAGCCCCGGCAGGGACCACGATACTGAAGGCAGCAGAATCAGTGGGGATTGAAATACCCCGGTTATGTTACGATCCGGATCTTAGTCTGATGGGATCATGCCGCATGTGCGTGGTCGAAGTGGAAGGGAACCGGCTGCTGCCAGCATCGTGCGTAACGCCGATAATGCCCGGCATGGTCGTTAATACCGAATCGCCGGCGGTTGTCGAAGCCAGGAAAACCATATTGGAACTCCTGCTCGCCAATCATCCCTTCGAGTGCATGACCTGCGAAAAGGCAGGCGCTTGCATATTGGCTGATTACGCATATCGCTATGGCGTCAAAGACAGTCCATTCGTGGGAGAGAAGTACTGTTATGCCATAGACGAGAGCAACCCGTTCATCAGCCGCGACTTGAACAAGTGTATCCTTTGCGGCGCTTGTGTCCGGGCTTGTGAGGAGATGACCGGCCAGGACAACCTGTCCTACCTGAATCGTGGTTATCGCCGCAAAGCCACCACCGCCGGGGATGTCGACTATATTGATTCCGACTGTGTTTTCTGCGGACAGTGTGTAGCGGTTTGCCCAACCGGCGCCCTCACCGAGAAGGCCATGAAGGGACTTGGCCGCCGCTGGGAAATCGAGCGGGTGCGGACTACCTGCCCATTCTGCGGGACCGGCTGTAATTTTGATTTGGCCGTAAAGGACAAGAAGGTGATCGGGGTGCTTTCCAATCCCGACAGCCCGGTCAATGGACGCAGTCTTTGTATCAAAGGGCGTTTCGGCTGGGACTTCATCTACAATGAAAACCGCCTGACCACCCCCTTGATCAAAAAAGATGGCAAATTTGAACATGCATCCTGGGACGAAGCTTTTGACCTGATAGCCAAGCGGTTCAACGAGATCAAGGCCGAATATGGGCCCGATTCCTTTGCCGCCCTTAGCTCGGCCCGTTGTACCAATGAGGAGAACTATCTGGTCCAGAAATTCACCCGCGCCGGCATGGGGACCAACAACGTCGACCATTGCGCCCGCACCTGACACGCTCCCACCGTTGCCGGTCTGGCAACTACCTTCGGAAGCGGAGCTATGACTAATCCTATCAGCGATATCACCGATGAAGCCGAACTTATGGTACTCATCGGGACCAATACCACCGAGGCTCATCCGGTGACCGGATACAAGATGCGCCAGGCAGCCCGCAATGGCTGTAAACTGGTGGTCTGTGATCCCCGCCATATAGATCTGGTCGATGAAGCCGACATTTGGCTGCGCCATAAACACGGGACCGACATCCCGCTGTTGAACGGCCTGATGCACATAATCATTAAAGAGGGCCTGGAAGATAAGAAGTTCATCGAGGAACGGACCGAGAATTACGATGAACTGAAAGCCATCGTTGAAAACTATCCCCCCGAAAAAGTGGCCGAAATCACCGGCCTGGCTGTCGAAGACCTGTATAC
>JAAYJY010000358.1 GCA_012522705.1 Syntrophomonadaceae bacterium
CCTGAATATGATGCGGATCAATTATCGCCATGCTTTGGTCATCGCCTTCTTCTTCGGTGGGTTCCAGGCCGGCATGCCCCTGCTGGGTTGGCTGCTGGGCAGGCAGTTCGAGAGATACATAACCGCTATCGATCATTGGGTGGCGTTTGTACTGCTGGCATTTATCGGCGGCAAGATGCTGTGGGATGCTTTCCACAAAGAAGATAATATCTGGACTGATTTTGATGATAGTCTCGATATCAAAGAATTGACCCTCCTTGCAGTAGCCACCAGCATCGATGCATTGGCGGTCGGAATCACCTTGGCCTTTTTGCAGGTCACCATCCTGCCCTCCGTAACCTTGATCGGATTGACTACGTTCATACTTTCTCTGAGCGGAGTGGTCTTGGGTAATCGGTTCGGGACCAGATATGAGAGTAAGGCGGAAATCGCCGGCGGCTTGGTCCTAATATTCATAGGCGCCAAAATACTTTTTGAACATCTAGGCATAATCTAGATGCGATCAAATAACCTGTTGCCTGTCATTTAAGAAGGAAGGCAGCAAAACCGTGTCCCCCTGACGAATGGCGGTCCGGCCCCGGGAAAATCAGAAGTCGAGTAGTCCCGCTAGCAGGATTACCCGACCTTTTTTTTTCAGTCACTATGTTTTTAAACGGCCTTCTATTCGCTTTCAGCCTCAGTTGCTTCTTCTTGCGCAGTCTCCTCTTCCTCGGGCGGTAGTTCAACCGGTTGGTGTATTACTGCCGCGTACAGGGTGTCTTCTTTATCAGTGATCTTTACCTGCTGCCCCTGCGCGATGGTCTCCGCTGTTACCGATTCGCCAGCCTCCATCGCTCCTACGTCTATGCGGATAGTTTCAGGTATGGAGGCCATGGTTCCTTCCACCTCCGCTGTCGGTTTGTATATCATTAACTGCAGGCGCCGGTCAGTCAGTTGATCTTCATTAGCGTAAAGAATAGGAATGTTCAGTTTTACTTCCTGGTCTTTGGATACTACTTGGATATCGACATGGATGATCCTCTTGGAAAGCGCATCCCGCTGTATTTCCTTGATAAAACCGGATTTGACGGTGTCGTTGAAATCTATATCCACCCGAGCATTGGAGCCATGTTTGGAAATCATTTTTTGCAGGGGGCCATACTCGAATTTTACCGACTTGGTTGTAGCCACATCACCCCCATATATCACCCCCGGGATGAACCCCTTTTCCCGGAATTTGCCTGGTTGCCGTTCTGTTGCGGTCAAGGTTGTCTGTTCCATCAAAAAATCTCCTTCTGGCTTAAGCCTAATCGTTTAAAAGATGTCGCCTGGAATGCAGCAGGGAAATTTGCCAGCATTTTATATATTATAAACCAACGCATTCCCCTGGGCAATTAATGGACCACCCGCAGAGCCATTTCACGGCTGGGTTTTTCTCCAGGTACCATCGGTATGGTGTATGGAATCTTCCCATCTTCATAGGCGGTAGAGGCCGGGGGCAGGTCGAGAGCCTTAATGTAATCCTGGAGTAATTGGTAATTGGGTTCGAAATTTTCATAGAACATCATTATCAAGTCTCCCGGCAGGGCATTTTCCAGGGCTGTTTGCAGGGCCATTGTTTCTGACCAGATGGTCTCGATTGCCTTACTGTCAGCGCCGCTGTTGACTGCCCCCCGATACATTATCTCGGTCACCACGCCCGGTTTTCGCCCCCGGAGATCGGCATCTTCTTTGATATATATCTTCCCAAAACTCCCCCCGCACAACTGCCCCACTTCATAAATAGACCGGTCCAACCGATCGCCCGGCATGCCGATCACCCCCACCAGGCGGCCGGCGTCCAGGCTTTGGGCAAGTTGAATGGCACATTGGTAACCACTCAGGTTGTGGCCATAATCGAGCATTACCTGAAACTTACCGAGGTCAAAGAGGTTTAAACGGCCGGCATTTGATCGGGGATCGGCTCGGAAAGACAGCAAGCCCAATCTTATCATATGAGCCGAGATCCCCAGAGAATATAGAGCGGCGGCGGCCGCTAAAGCGTTCTCCAGATTGCATATCGCTTTACCGGCGAAGGTGATTGGTATATCCTTGATATTCATAAGTTCGGTGCGGGTTTGGTTGCGGTACAGGCAGATGGCCTCCCCCTCCGCAACGGCGGCCAGACCACCGGCATCGATATGCCTGGCCATCTTGGCGCGGTGGCGCTCCTGGCCAAAATAACCCAGGTTGCATCGCACTTGCGGCTCAATTATCTCTGTCATATTGTCGTCCGCATTTAATATCGCCCAACCCTCTGGTTTAACCGCTTCAACCACCAGGGACTTGATGAAGGCCAGGTCCCGGATTGTCTTCACGTCGTCCATACCCAAATGGTCGTCGCTGATGTTGGTGATCAAACCCACATCGGCCAGATCATATCCCAGTCCGGAACGGATAATACCTCCCCGGGCGGTTTCTAAAACAGCCGATTCAACCTCCCCGTTGTATAAGACTGCCTGGGCACTGGCCGGCCCGGTATTATCACCCTTGGATATACATTCTGAGCCGATATAAGAGCCACTGGAGCAGGTCATCCCCACCTTTTTGCCCGCCAGGGTCAATACATGACTGATCAGGCGGGTGACTGTGGTTTTACCATTGGTGCCGGTAATTGAGATAACCGGAATGCTTTTTGGGACTTCAGCATACATGTGGTCCAGTATATCAGCGGCTACGTTGCAGGGGTTTCCTTCGCTGGGATTAAGGTGCATGCGCAAGCCGGGAGCGGCGTTCACCTCGATCACGGCGCCGTTGGCGGGGGTCAGCAGTCGGGCGATATTGTCGGTGACAATATCGATTCCCGCCACTTCCAGGCCGATCACCCGAGCCGCCTTGATGGCCAGCTCCTTATTGCGGGGGTGAATATCCCGGGTGCATTCGCGGGCGCTGCCCCCGGTGCTGAGGTTGCCGTTTTCGCGGAGGTAAATGAGTTCACCGGGCCTTGGAATATCCTCCAATTCCAGTTCGAAGCGGGCCAGGAATTCCCGGGCTACAGCATCCATGACAATCTTGCTCAAACGCCTTTCATGGCCTTCGCCCCGATCCGGCCTCAAGTTTTCCTGTTCCACCAGTTCGGCGATGGTACTGACTCCGTCCCCAATAATGCAGGGAGGCCGCCTCTCGGCCACGGCCGATACCTTGTCACCTACCACTAGTACGCGGTAATCGCGCCCCCGGATATATTTCTCCACCATGACCCCGTCCGAATAGTCCCGGGCCAATTGAAATGCCTTGATCAACAAAATTTCGTTATATACGTTGGCAGTAACCCCTTTCCCCTGATTGGAATCATAGGGCTTCACTACCACCGGATATCCGATCTGTTCCGCTATGACCAGCGCACCGTCCTCATTGTATGCTACCCCGCCGGCCGGTACGGGAATATTATTCTCACGCAGCCGTTGCTTGGTCAGTTGTTTGTTCCTGGCCAGATCCACCGCAATGCTGCTGGTAGTACCGGGAAGAGATGCTTCAATGAACCGGGAGGCCCGACCATAACCTAGTTGCAGTAGACTATCAGATCCTATGCGGCGAACCGGTATGTGCCGCCGCCGGGCTTCATCAAAAATGGCTCTGGTACTGGGCCCCAGTTGGGAATCAATAGCTTCTTCATAAAGTTCGTCAATAATCTCTTCGACTGTCAATGGCTGGCCGTTCACGAAGGCCATGACTATCTCGGCGGCTGCATACCCAATGGCACGGGCACTGCTTTCATTCATATACTCATAGATGATGCAGTACAAATGGGGCTCTTGCGCCACCCGGGTTTTACCGAAATAGACATCGTATCCCAACAAACTCTGCAACTCCAGGGCGAGATGCTCAGTTACGTGGGAAATCAGAGTCCCCTCCTGGAGTCTTTCCACAAAGCCGCCTTCGTGCCCCAATGAGCAATGATGGGTCTTCAAACCAGGGAAAACCTTGAGCAGTCGCTGATTAAACCCGTCTATCTGATGGGTGGGGATCTCGGCCAATTCCTCCAAGTCCACCATCATCCTAACCACCGGTTTGTGGCTGTAAATGTTCCGGCCGCTGTATCTGCGAACGCTGACTACCTCCATTATTAAACTTCCTCCAAGGTTTAGTTAATCTCCAAATTCTTCACTGTATGATTTAGACTCTTCGCTGCGCTCCGAGTGACATTGAGGGATATCATCCTGAGGCAACATCGAATTATGCAAAACCCTAACTCTAATGTAAGGTAATTACCTCTCGGGCTTTGAGATCATAGCCATGCCCTTTGGCCAGGACATGAATGCAGGCATCGGTGATGGTGAGTATCTCGTCAGGTTCCAATTCAGACACATTGGTCTTACGGATGGACCGGCCATCGATCACGGTTACCGCATTATCCCCAAGCACCTCAAAATAGTCTTCCGGATCGACCCTGATGGCTGTATTTTCGTCGATGCCGATGCCCAGGATCCCCGGATTCTCCGCCACGCCGCACAATAGGCGCCCCAACCGACCGCGCTGGTCGAAGTGCTGGTCAATGATGACCCCCTCCACCAAACCCAAGCCTGGCGCCATTTTCAGAGTGCATTTACGGGCGGCATCGTTGCTATTGCCCTCCACGATCATGGTGCTGCACATCACCGAAGCCCCGGCGCTGGTTCCTATCACCGCCGCTCCATGGGTAAAGGCGTAGTATAGCTCCTTATAAACCCTGGTCCCTCCGAGGATGCTGGTGATCCTCAGTTGATCTCCCCCGGTGAAGAAGAACCCATCCATGTCCCTCATGATGCGGATATTTTCCTCTGCGTTGGCATCCTCCCGGGATCTGATATCCAGTATCTCCGTTTCTTTAACCCCCAGGCGCGAAAATACCTCCCGGTAGGTGTGCCCGGATTCCTTCGGGTGTTCAGTAGCCGTTGTTATAATGCCCAGTCTTGCCGCATGGCCTCCGATCAGGCTTACTACTCCCTCCAGGATCTCGGGTTGTTGGTATTTGTCTTCGGCTCCGCCGATGATCACCAGGGTTCCTTTATGGCTGCTCATTGGTTCACCTCTTGTCTCAAATGTTTATTTCTCATATCTGCCCTTCTTGACAGCCTTGCCCTCGCTGACCACTACTTCTCCCCGGGCCAGCAGACGATAAATGCTCAGGTCATTCCGCCTGCACACCAGGATATCCGCATCAGTTCCGGCCTGCAGACACCCTTTGCGGGGATATAGCTTTAAGATCCGGGCCGGATTCAAAGTGGCGGTCTTGATCACCGTGGTCAGGTCCAAATGGTAGTCCAACACTGCCGCCTTAAGGTCGCTGTATAAAGCGCTCAGTTCTGCCACCCCGGCCGGGTTGGGAGCACTGCCGTTGCCATCTGAGGAAACCGTGACCTTATCTATATCAAGCCCCTTTTGGATAAGCATCTGCAGGGCTTGCGGCACCGGGTAACCTTGGGTTTCACCCGCGGTCAGATCTATCTGTCCCCCCCGCCGCAAGAATTCGATGCCCTGCTCAAACAGATGGGGATTGCGGTTTATATGGGTGGGGACGAAGATTTCCAATGGAAAATCCGATTCATCGATTAAACGGAAGAGGGACTGAAGTCCTTCTTTCCCGTCACCGACATGCAGATGGAGCACCCCCGCCTTGCCGCCCAACATTCCCCCGGCATTGGCTTCTGAGGCCAGGGTGCGCAGTTCCTCCAAGGTGGGGTGGTTGGAACGGTAATCAGCGATGGCGATCTCCCCTACTCCGATCACCTTGTCCAACAGCGCTATGTCGGTGAGCACCCGGCCGGTCATTGTTTCGGTCGGACTTCCATAACTCCCCGTATATATATAGGTAGTAATGCCTTCCGCCTCCAGGCCCCGGGCTTTGGATAGCAGGGTGGCAATGCCCCGGGAGATGCTGTCAAACCCCAGTAACCCCACCACCGTGGTCACCCCGGCTTCCACCACTGTGCTGAACATGACTTCGGGTATCCTGCTTATAGGCCCCTGCTCTCCACCACCTCCGGTAATATGGACGTGCTGGTCGACGAGACCCGGGCATACATAACAATCCCGACAGTCAATCACCTCCGTATCCCAAAGATGCTCCGCGGAGATCTCTTCCCTGATACCGCCGATGGTACCGTTTACTACCAGTACGTCTTTGCGCCCCAGGTCATCAGGGGAATAAACGTGTCCGCCCTTTAAAATCTTAAACACTTAACGCTCCCGCATGTTTATTGTTGTCATAAATTAATTGTGTCCCCGCCAGGCACAAATAATTCTCCCGGCTATCGCCATATCGTTGCATATGCTGGTATTTGTCGGCGGCAAAACGCGCTGAGATGCTTTCCCTGAGTGGGCGGCATTTGGGCCTCTTGTAAGTGAAAGTGCTATTAGCATGAGCAGAATGAAAGATGAACAAGCGCGGCCACCTTATATGCGAAAAGTCGAGTATCCCGGTCATCCCGGTCTACCCGACTTCCTTATTTCCTGTTCGCACTAATATTTAATTCCTGCTGATGCTTTGGGTTCTGCGGTAAGATTTTACAGGGCCTGGGTTGCCCGCATATGCGCAGGTGCGGCGTGGTCCTTGACTACAGGAATCTGCTGGGAGATCAGCCTTTGAATGTCGCGCAAATACTGCCTTTCGCCCTGATCACCAAACGATACCGCCGTCCCTCCCAAGCCTGCCCGGCCAGTACGGCCTATCCTATGGACATAAGTTTCAGGCTCATTGGGGATGTCAAGGCAGTAGCGGAAAGGAACTTTAGGTTTTTTGATGCGCCGGTGGTCGTATATGTCTGCATGGACCGCAGCCTGTCCCCTTACTCGATGCTGGATTTGGGCGCAGTAAGCCAGAGTATCATGCTGGCCGCTCAGGAATACGGGTTGGCTTCTGCCCCGGCGGTTATGCTGGCGGCCTATCCCGAATTGATTCACAAGGCCCTGGGCATACCCGATGATAAAGCCATAGTCTTAGGGATAGCGCTGGGATACGCCGAGACCGGCAGCATCCACAACCAATACCGTTCCGGTCGGCGGCCGGTGGAGGAAATGGCAGAACTATTCGGCTTTTAACGGACTGAGTTCGAGTACCAATAAA
>JAAYJY010000359.1 GCA_012522705.1 Syntrophomonadaceae bacterium
CATCGATACTGGGATTGGGCGAGCTGGACAGGAAACGCATCGACCGGGTCAGCAAGTTTTACCGCTGGGCCATCTCCCCCTATTATCTGAGTCTGATTGGCGCTGATTATGAAAACAGCCCCATCTATCGGCAGGCGGTACCTGATATCCGCGAACTGGTTCCCGGCGGCAGCCTGGACCCCATGAACGAAGCTCAGTCCTCGCCCGCCCCCTGTGTGACCCGGCGTTATCCGGACCGCATGATAATCAATGTGACCAACCAGTGCGCCATGTATTGCCGCCATTGCCAGCGGCGGCGCAATATCGGGGAAAACGATCACCATGCCAAGCTTAAGGACATCGATGCGGCTTTGAAATATGTGGCCTGTAACCGTGAGATCCGCGACATCCTGGTTACCGGCGGGGATGCCCTGATGCTCAGCAACCGTGTACTCAACTCCATTTTAGAGAGATTGCACAACATTCCGCACGTAGAGATCAAGCGGCTCGGTACCCGGGTACCGGTGACATTACCACAAAGGATCACTCCCGAGCTTTGCGATATCCTGCGCTGTTATCCGCCTATCTATATAAACACCCAGTTCAACCATCCCCGCGAGGTGACTGCGGAGGCTAAAGTTGCCTGTGATCGCTTGATTTCCGCCGGGGCGGTGCTGGGCAACCAGGCGGTTTTGCTGAAGGGAGTCAACGACGATCCCTTTGTGATGCGTAAACTGAACCAGGGACTGCTCAAGATAAGGGTGCGGCCCTACTATATATTCCATGCCAAGGATGTTCAGGGAACCCGGCATTTCCAGACCAGTGTCGATACCGGGCTGGATATTATGAAGTCGCTTCGCGGGCACACTTCAGGATTGGCGGTTCCCACCTACATCGTCAACGCTCCGGGTGGATTGGGCAAGATCCCCTTGATGCCCAACCATATAGTCGAGCATCTTCCAGAGAAAGTCGTCTTGCGCACCTGGGAAGGGGATTTGGTGGAGATCGAAAACCAGAAGCCATCATAAAATGGTCGGTGCCCGCCGCGATTGGCATCATGATTCCAGAGTTCATTTCCATTCAACCTTGGAGTGGATTGGCAGTCTCGTTTGAGTATATAATAATGAGAAGGATTAATATGACACCCTTGTCGGGTGCCTGCCAATAAGGGGGGCTGTCCCATGAACGAATGGCTGTTTCCCAAGATCACTGATTACTTCGACAACCAGCAGCGCAACACCATATTTGAATACTCGCAGATGCTTGGATTTTCGCTCCAGGAAAAGAAGGAACAGGCCCTGCTGGATATAAAGACGGCCATGTTCGAGCATACCGCCATCCTGAACGATGAGCAGTTGACCTATGCAGCCTTCATCATCGCCGATGACATCTACAAATCGGCCAACGAGATCAGTCTGTTCAATCTCTATATATCCGAATACTTGGAGGCCAGCGCCGGCGCATTCTATCAGATATTGAACCAGCGGGGCTTCGTCCTGCATTACCTGGCCAACAACCTCTATGCCGGCACCGCCGGCGCGGGCATGATCCGGCCGCTGCAGTTCTTCCGCTATTTCTTTCTGCCGGCGGGGATAAAGTACATCTGTCCCCATGAGATCGCCCTGGAGCTGATGAAGCGGGACGGGCTTACCGTCCAGGATTATGATGCCAACATCGCCCAATACCTGGATGAGGCCCGGTTGGTGGGGAACTCGGTGATCGAGAAGTGCCATGAAAATAACGATCATTACTTCAATCTGCAGATCGACGGGGAGAAGAGCAATTTCGCCCCCTCCCTGGCCCGGGTGGGGGAGGATAACGTGATCACCGTCTTCCGTAGCGAACCACCCATGGCTGGCACCAGCTGCGACGTGCTGTTCCCGGGTGCGGAAATCGATATGAAAGGCGCCAACTAGGGAGCGTGGACCTTATGAAATCTAACCCGATGAAGTCTGACTCCGATGAAGTTGCCGATCTGCCAGCCTCAACCTTTTCCAGTTATCGGCTCTAATAAAGAAAACTCTAACTTTCACAATTATTGACATTGGGGATGTCCACCCCATATACTATGACTAAGCTTCAAGGAATACTCAAGATGGAAAGTCGAAAGAGTCTCTTAAGAGGAAACCAAACGATTCAACTGATTCAAACTACCGGTGATGGGGATTCACTAAATCTTAAGAGGGGAGACGAAAGATACTTATTACCGTAACCAAGCCGTAGAAGATTTGTAAATCCCAGATCTAAAA
>JAAYJY010000040.1 GCA_012522705.1 Syntrophomonadaceae bacterium
AAGCTTCCTTGGCGCAGCATGACATCTATGTTACCTATCTTTTCAAATGCAGGCCCCTCTGCCGCTTTAACAAGGAGGCAGTCGGGACTTTCAGCAAGCCATTTCTAACTCGGCAAATAAAAATGATGTCGCCGAAATTCATCGTTTGCCTTGGAGACACCGTAACCCAGGTACTGTTTGATGATAAAGAAGCTCATGTTAAGGAGTTAAGAGGCGCGTGGCATGCGATACTGGGAATTCCCTGCGCGGTCTCGTATCATCCGCTGGCCGTAAGGAGGCGCCCCAATCTGATGCGTCATTTTTTAGAGGATTGGAACATGCTAGCGCAACGGTTACATGGCAAACACCTCTAATGGCGAATGCAGCTTGTTCGGTGATAAACCCAAGGTGAAAACAACGGAGAAATATGGACGGTGGAGGATAGCCAACACTGTGAGATGTGGGCGGATCACAACTCTGAATACCGTCAAAAAAATCGAAGGCTTCTCGACGAAATATGAGTAAGTCAGGAACTACAATGGCATCGTGGCCGAAGACAGGCCAAGGCCGCCGCAATCGACTTAAGGCCATTGTAGAGAACACAGCCATATATAGCCCTTCCGAACTGAAAATGAAGGCATTGGAAGAATATTGTGCATTTCGATTTGAAAGGATGTGTATGAAATAAAAATACCTATTAAAATTGTACTTCTTATCACCTTGTTTCTTTTACCGGGCTGCGCGAATAGCAGGGATGGCGAGAGGCCAGCAGAACCTCAGACGCCGGTGGAGCAGAACACCCATGGGCAGACAATAATGCTGACGCCGTCAGGGGAAGCTGCGGCTATCGGCATTACCGCGGAAAACTATCCACGCATCGACGGCTCAACCTCCACTCTGCCACTGGTGCAGAGGATCTACCAAAGGATGTTTGTGCCCGCGGACGACCCAGAAGACTATTGGCCGGGTATGCCTGATAAAGCCTCCAAGACCATTAAGTCCTATGAACTGCTCATCGCCGGGGACGTGGATTTGATAGTTGTCCCGGACCCTTCCCAAGAGGTCCGGGAGATGGCGCGCAGTGCCGGAATGGAACTTGAATATATCCCTGTGGGGGCTGAAGGGCTGGTTTTTATCACCCACCAGGACAATCCCGTCAACGATATAGATGGCTCTCAAGTGCAGAAGATCTATACGGACATGTCTATCACCGACTGGGCCGACATTGGAGGTAAAAACGGGCGCATCGTGCCAATCTGCCGCAACGCGGATTCCGGTTCCCAGGCGCAAATAGAGAATCTGGTGCTGGGGGGCAAGCTGATAAATCCGACCGTCGAGGAGAATTACATGGAACGGGATATGAACGGGATGGTTCAAATGGTGGAAGAATACCGGTATTTTGCGAAGGACGGAGAAGAAAACGCATATGCATTGGGCTATACTCTTTATTACTATATACAGATCACCCAAAGCGTGGCAGGGGAAATGGCGATCAAAACATTGGCGTTTGACGGAGTTGCCCCGACGCCGGAAACCATCCTGTCAAGGGAGTATCCGCTTGCTATCAATTATTACGCGGTCATGCGGAAAGACCTGCCCGGAGAACATTCGGCGCGGAAGATAGCCGAATGGCTCACAACGACGGAGGGCCAATGGGAGGTGGCTTTTTCAGGTCTGGGCGCCTTACAGACGTTGTACCGGCCGCCCCAATGATATTAGGAGGGGATTAAGTTGGTCAATATTCCTGAGGGTGCTATGACTGAGTTGGGCAACAGAGGAAATGAACTGTTGGAGTTGTTCGTTATAAAACATGAATATGATATCTAAAGGGAAAGATGGAGGTTGACGCCAAACTGCCCACGCTTCAAAAGCGAGCAGTTTTATTGGGAACGGAACGCCTTCATTTTGAAAGGGCACTCCTAATTGGGGTGCTCCTTTTCAGCTTATCAAGTATATTGATACCGATTGCCATGGCAGAGTGTTGGCTATGGGTGGTTTATCCATCGGTGCGCAAATAGTAATAGAGGTTCTGTCGCAGCAATCCATTGCGGGCCGTTGAAGGCCTTGAAATATTGTGGAGCCCGGACAATGAGAAGCCGAAGTATGAAGTGAAATCTGGATCCCGGTAAAGAAAAGAGATCGGGAAATGTATTAATGTTTATAATGGACAGCACAAGGAGATTTTACCTATGATCGAAGTCCGGAACATGTCCAAAAAATACGGTAAATTTGCGGCCAATGACAATATCAACTTGTCCGTGGGCCGCGGGGAGCTGGCTGTACTGCTAGGCCCCAACGGTGCGGGGAAATCAACCCTGATCAAATCGGTTTGTGGTCTGCTGCGTTTCCAAGGCGCCATTACTATAGACGGATATGAAAATCATACCATAGAGGCGAAACGGCTTTTGGGGTATGTGCCGGAGTTTCCTGTGTTGTACCCTATGCTGACGATAGCGGAGCACCTGGAGTTTATTGCTGAAGCGTACCGTTTGAAAGCCTGGGAAGAAAGAGGGGAGGCGCTGCTGCGCCGCTTTGAGCTGGATGATAAAAAAATGAAGCTGGGCAAAGAGCTTTCCAAAGGAATGCAGCAAAAAACAAGTGTTTGTTGTGCGCTCCTGCCCCAGCCCCAAGCTGTGGTTATGGATGAACCGCTGGTCGGTCTTGACCCCCATGGGATCCGCGAACTGAAAGCGGTCATTGCCAAGCTGCGGGACAACGGCTGTGCCTTGCTTATCAG
>JAAYJY010000041.1 GCA_012522705.1 Syntrophomonadaceae bacterium
CCGCCATGATTCTTTTGGGCGCGTAGGGTGGCAACATGTACTGCCGCGTTGGGCTGCATGCCAGCGTAACGACACTTCAGACCAAAGAATTTCTCGCCCCTAGGTCGGCCCCGAAACCAGCCTCGGTTATCATGTAATCCCCCAGTTTCAGCCCCATCTGGGTAGCCATAATGCTATTGCAGCCATGGGCAATATTCGCAAACGGCCCCCCGTGTATAAAAGCCGTGGTGTTTTACAGGGTTTGAACCAGGTTGGGTTTGATGGCATCCTTCATTAAAAGGGTCATGGAACCGGCGGCCTTGAGATCGCCGGCGGTTACCGGAGTCCCGTCATAACGATAGGCCACTACCATTTGGGCCGCCCGTCGTTTGAAATCCATAAGGTCGGTGGCCAGGCACAGAATCGCCATAACTTCTGAAGCCACACTGATGTCAAAGCCTGACTCGCGGGGGATCCCGTCGGCTTTGCCCCCCAGTCCGATGACTATGTTGCGCAGGGCCCTCTCATTCAGGTCCATCACCCGGCGCAGAACTACCTGGCGGGGGTCAATCCCCAGGGGGTTGCCCTGGTGCAGACTGTTGTCGACCATGGCTGCCAGCAGGTTGTGGGCTGCGGTCACCGCATGGATATCTCCGGTAAAATGGAGGTTGATATCTTCCATCGGGACCACCTGGGCATATCCACCTCCGGCAGCTCCGCCTTTTATCCCAAAGCTAGGCCCCAGCGAAGGTTCGCGCAGGGCAATTATGGCTTTCTTGCCCAAACGGTTGCGGGCCATGCCCAAACCAACCGTATTGGTGGTCTTGCCTTCCCCGGCCGGGGTTGGAGTAATAGCCGTGACCAGTACCAGTTTTCCAGATGGCTTGTCCTTCAATCGCTCCCAGGTCTGCAAAGATACCTTGCCTTTGTACTTGCCGTAAAGTTCGATGTCATCCGCTGCTAAACCCAAGGACTCAGCTACCTCCATAATTGGCTTCATTTTAGCACCTTGGGCTATCTCGATATCACTTCTCATCTCAACACCTCATTATTATTTTGTAATTCCAGGTCGAAAATCCTCATAAATCATATAGCTAATCTTATACTACCGAGTATTTTGATGTCCAGCCAATGTACTTTAAGAATAGTCTTCCCGGAAAATCCATCCCAGTTACTTAAAAAGCAGATTACAAATATAAATAGAAGCCAGGAGTCCGGTGAGATCTGCGCTCAAACCAGTCACGACGGCATATTTGAATCTTTTGATGCCCACCGATCCAAAATAGACGGTAAGGACAAAAAATGTGGTGTCGGTGGTGCCTTGCATGACAGATGCCATTCGCCCGATCATGGAATCCGGTCCGTATACCTTCATTAGTTCGGTCGCCAACCCCAAGGCACCGCTGCCCGACAAAGGCCTCATGATGGCCAGCGGCAAAACATCAGGCGGGGCTCCCAGGGCGACCATCAGCGGCCGTATCAAAGAGATCAGCACATCCATGGCTCCCGACGCCCGGAAAACTGATATCGCCACCAGCATACCCACCAGAAAGGGTATGATCCTGACAGCGGTGGTAAAACCCTCCTCCGCTCCCTCCACAAAGGCTTCATATACCGGCACCTTTTTGATGATCCCACAGAGCGGAATAATCAGCAGCAGGAAGGGAATAGCCCATTTCGAAACGGTGCTCAGGATAACCTGCAGCATCAGTGTTTACCTCCCCACCGGCTGTGTCTTCGGAACACGTAGTCGAGGGAAACCGCCACCGCCATGGCACAGCTGGTGGCGAAGATGCACGCCCCCACTATCTCGGTGGGATCAGCCGAACCGTAAGCCAGCCTGACCCCGATTATGGTGGCTGGAATCAGGGTGATGCAGGAGGTGTTGAGGGCCATAAATGTACACATGGCTGCGGATGCCTCCGGCTGATTATTATTGAGACGTTGTAATTCCTGCATGGCTTTCATGCCGAAAGGGGTGGCAGCGTTGCCTAAACCCAGCATATTGGCGCTCAGATTCATTATGATGGCACCCATGGCCGGATCTCGGGAAGATACACTGGGGAACAGGCGTCGCAGCAGGGGGCTCATAAAACTTGCCAGGCCTTGAATAAGACCGGCCTTTTCGGCTATTTTCATTATACCTAGCCACATGGACATTATTCCGATCAGGTCAAAACATACCCGCACCGCACTTTGGGCGGCATCCAAGGCTGCCTCCGTAACTACTTCTATTTGTCCGTTAAATGCAGCCACAATTATCCCCGAAATTAACAGCAGCAGCCAGATTACGTTTAACATCCCACACCCTCCCCCTTGTCCCTTTAATCGACTCTCGTAGAAGGGTATGAGCCCCGTCCGGCAAATAGAACAGCCCGGGCCAAGCCGGGCTGCTGATTCCTGTTGGGGAATGGCTATGGGTTTTTCGCAATCAAAATATTATCACTGGAGCTGGGGATGGGCTTGGTTTTATTGGAAAGTGTCTGTCCGGCTCTGTTCTCTTTTCTGCATGATACTCTCTATCTTGTCAAATATCTGCGGGGCTACGTCCACTACTCTCTCTGCCAGGGGATTACCGGACACTGAAATCAAGCGCACGTCATTCATTCTGACTACCAGAAACCCGATAGGTTTGACCGAAACCCCGGCTCCGCTGCCACCTGCAAAAGGCAGGTCCTGCGGATTGGTATTACCGGCCTCATATTCTCCCCCGCCGGCAGCAAAACCACAGGCTACCTGGGAAATAGGTATTATCACGCTGCCATCGTTGGTTTCCACTGCATCGCCAACCACGGTGGTGACGTCCACCATTTCTTTGATACTCTGCATGGCCGTCTTCATCAGGGACTCGATCGGATGATGGGGTTGTTGTGTTTCTTGCGGATCCATTTATTCACCACCTGACTTTAATACTAATAAGCAAGTTATTATGATTATAATTTGCGCCAATCTGATGGTGAATATGCATTTGGCCGTGCTGATGAAACCGGTACTGGAAAAACTGGGCCGGACATGGACTGCCACCCTCCCAATTTTGCAGTAAGTGCTCAGCCACCCCAGCAGTGAACCTTTAAACGCCCATGCAACACCGCTGTTAATCGCTGCCTGGCAGGCATCCCGGCCTCCGATGCTACTGGTCCATTCTAGCCCGGTTATTTCATTTAAAGTCCTGAATAAGCTGCGCAGGCTGCCGTGCCGTTGTAAAAACCGATGAACTCGTCTGGCTTGATCCAGATTCCCCTTGGCTGGTTTGGAGGGATTCTTGGGGGCAGTATGGCTGCCACGTTTTTTCTCATAGATAGCCAGCAGGCTGGACTCCAAAAGACTCAAACCGGGATCGGAAAGATCGTAACAGCGGTTGATCCGAAAAAACCGCGAGCCTATACTAACCAGGAAGCTCTGCCAGTCTTCATCGTCCTTTATGGTCAGGGTCAACTCCGCTTTTATCCCAATAAACAGCAATGTTATGAACACTAAAAGAACAAATGCTCCAATGAACCAGATCACATGTATTCTCCCGTTTTTCCATATCATTCCCATCCATATTTTGCTTATTCAATGGAGCTCCGGTCCTTGGCCTTCTCTATGGCTTCTTCAATGCAGGTGATAACTTTCAGCATCTCATCGTTCACTTCGATATTGGCCCGACCCAATCGGAAGGTTGGGCAATGGATGTTATAATTCAGGATATCCTTTTTCAGTTTTTCGAATTGCTTCCTTTTTTCCAGATAAAACAATTTCTTGCGCTTGCCAAACCGGTCAACCGCAATGTCGGAATGTTTTTCCACCGCGAAATTTTGGCAATAGCGTTGGAACTGTTTCACTTCGAGATCGATCTTAACCGCAGCGGCATCGATGTCCTTGCCCAGCTGGATCCAGAAAGGGGTGAAATCGTTATTCTTCAGCATGCGATTGACCAACCGCATCTCGGGAGGTTCGAATGGATTCTCCGACAGATCGAGGGGCTTGCCCGCCCCTTCCAGGTTGTCAAAATCTCCCCGTTCTCTGGCTTTACGTATCTGCTCCTCTACCAATTCCTCGGTACTGCTCATATACTTGGCCAATTTTCGACTCTGTTGGGCCTTTATCTTTATCTGCTCTTCCAATGACTTTTTCGTCATTCCAGGTTCTCCTCCCCATTTTTTGGCCGCGGTAACTCATCCAGATGGGAAAGGGAGAATACCTTGAGAAATTCATGGGTGGTGCCATATAATAGCGGCCGACCTGGAATCGGTTTGCGCCCCACCTCTTTTATCAGTCCCTTTTCCATAAGGTTGGTCAGGACCCGATCGCTTCTGACGCCGCGGATCTGCTCGATCTCCGCTTTACCGACCGGCTGCTGATAGGCTATCACCGCCAGGGTTTCCAGGGCCGCCGGCGAAAGACGGCGGCTCACCGGTTTGATCAATTGGCTTACCATCACCGAATACTCAGCCTTGGTGGCCATGATGTAACCGTCATCCAGTTTCAATACCTGGATGCCCCGTCCGGAATCATGGTAATCCTCAATCATCTCCTGCATTATGTGCTCCAGATCAGTTTTCCCCAGTTGGAGCAATTCCATAAGATCGCCTTCGGCAACCCTCTCTCCGCTGGCAAAAAGCAAGGCTTCGATAGCAGCCTTGATCTCAGGGCGCATCAACATTTCTCAATCGCCATCCTCACCGTAAGTTCAATATCACCAAACTGATCAGTCTGGATAGCCTCTACCTTCTGCATCCGGATCAATTCCAGCAAAGCCAGGAAGAAAACCATGACCTCACGGTGACTGATGGCTGCCGCCCGTATATCGCCAAAGATGACCGGACCTTCATGGGCTGCCAGCCGGTTCATGATTTCTTCCATTCTTTCGGCTATATCCAATCCTTGGGGAAGGCCAAATTCCGGTTCCTCCACGGTTGGATCTAAAAACGATTGCCAGGCTTTTAACAAGGCCTTGACACTGGCGCTGATTTCAATATCAAAGGCCTCGGTCTGACCGTAGCGGAAAAACAGGCGTCGGCTATCATCATTATAACGCTCCGCCAGGCACTCCCCCAGTTTTTTGTACTGCTTGTAGGCGAGTATCCGGTTCACCAGTTCCTCGCGGGGATCCTCAGCATCATCGGGGCTCCCCTCATCATCGAAAACCGGCAGAAGCATTTTGGATTTAAGGTTGAGCAGATAAGAGGCCATGGTCAAGAAGTCCCCCATGTTATCCAGATCTACATCGCCTACCTTATCGATGTAGACCATGTATTGATCGGTTATCCGGGCTATGGGGATGTCATAGATATCTATCTCTTCCCTCTCCAGCAGGTACAGCAGGAGATCCAGCGGGCCGTAGAACTTATCCAGGTTGACCAGGTAACTCATTCTTGTATGTCCTTATCAGGTTCCTTATTTATAGCGCTACCACCAGGTTGAGAATGCCATATAAAAAGTTTACCAGGGGCCAAAGGATCTTGCCCACCGCATTGGTCACGATCAACAGCAGCAGTATCAGGGGACCGTACTGTTCCAGGGAATACAACCAGTTAGCTCCGGCATCGGGCAGAATGCCAGCCAATATCTTGGAGCCGTCCAGAGGCGGCACCGGTAACAGATTGAAGGCTGCCAATATCAGGTTTATATAAATAAGAGGTATGAACAGCGGTATTATTATGGCTGCCCAGATGGCATCCTGATAGGGTATCAACATTTTAAGAGCTGCCATGCTAAGCAGGGCTATAATCAAATTCATACCCGGGCCGGCCAGGGAAACCAGCATCATCCCTGTCTTCTGGCTGATGTTTTGAAAATTGTACGGATTCACCTGGACTGGTTTAGCCCATCCGAATTTGAATACCATCAGCATCAAAAAACCCAGCCAATCGATATGGGGCAGCGGGTTAAGGGTCAGACGCCCCTGCCGGGCTGGGGTGGAATCACCCAATCGGTGGGCTACCAGGCCGTGGGCGAACTCATGGAAGGTCAGGCCGACCAGGATGGCCGGCAGCCATACGAGTGTATCAATCAACCATTCCATCTTGGAATCTCCCCTTTTCTATCCACTGCTTTACGGTCCTGATCTCATCGTCGCGGTTCTGGATATCTCCATCCAATTTGGCTTCATATAACTGGGCCAATATCGTTTTGAAAACAGGGCCGGCTCTAAGACCCATATTGCGGAGGTCATGTCCGTTGATTTGGACTTTGACCTCCGCTTTCAAGTCGTAGAAGCGTACAGTCCTTTCCCAGGCATCTTCCGATTTTATCAGCAATAACAAGTATATCCGGTTCTCTACATCCAACCCTTTAAGCATGGAATCCAGTTGGCTGGGTTTGAGTTCGGCGTTGCTATTTATTTGGGCGGCTATGTGAGTCACCTGGACCGAATCCTCCACACAACCCTGCGCATACCGGCCCAAAGGGTACCGGGTCAGTATGGCTGCCAATTGACCGGAATCAAGTTGTGAAAAGATCACCAACAAATATATCAGCCAGGGCTTGATTTCATGCCCATAATACCGCTCCTCCCACCAGCCCAAAACCATGGGTATACGCTTTAGGGTGGTGCTCAAGGCCTCCAAATCGACCTCAGGAAGAATATAAGTCCATACCCCCGACTCGGACATTCTGATCAAAGCCGGGATAGGATCCTTTTCGTTCAGTATCAGGATCAACTCACGCAAAATCCGTTTATAGGAAAGCTTTCCCAGCATGCGTCTTTGGATTGCATCCCGGGCAAAACGGAGGGTATCGGGTTCAATCGTAAACTTATATCTCTGTTCAAACCGAATCGCACGCAATATGCGGGTGGGATCCTCAACAAAACTCAGGTTGTATAGAACCCGGATCAAACCTTTTTGAAGATCCCGGCGTCCACCAAAAAAGTCTATCAACTCGCCAAATCGACCCGGGTTGAGGTATACCGCCAAGGTATTAATGGTGAAATCGCGTCGATACATATCCTCTTTGATCGATGACCGCTCTACCATTGGCAGAGCCGCCGGAAACTCATAGTATTCGGTCCGGGCGGTGGCCACATCGATCTTAGTCCCCTCTGTGGTGATAAATGTTGCCGTTGCAAAACGATCATGCACTCGGACCTTGCCGCCCAGTCTTTCAGCCAATCGCCGGGCTAGCTGCCGCCCATCCCCTTCCACCACCAAATCAACATCGAAATTGGGAACATTCAAGAACAGATCTCGGACGAATCCGCCTACGCAATAAACATTATACTCCAGTTCGCTGGCTGCCTCGCCGGCGGCCTCTAGGGTATTGAATATGTCGGCCGGCAGCTTGCCTTGCATCAGGCTGCGTATGTTTTCCGAGGTGGTCTCATCGGGGGAATAAAGCAGGGTGTGATCTTCAGGATAGTCATTCCCATGTAGGATACGCAAAATATCGGTGCGGGATACGACGCCTACCAGTCGGCCCCGGTCCACGACCGGCAGCCTCCCCACGTCATATTCCACCACCATCTTCTGTATCTCACCAATCGGAGTATCCGGGGCAATGGTAATTACCTTGGAAGTCATGAAGCCTTTCACCGGGGCATGACCCAAGTTATGCATTACCGCTTTGTCAGCGTCCCGCCGCGAGATTATCCCCACTACCTCATTACCATCGACCACCGGCATACCGGTATGACCGTATCTGAGCAGCAAGCGTCCGGCCTCCTCCATGGTTCGATATAGATCGATAGTCTTGACCGGACTGGACATTATGTCCCGGGCTACTACGGGTGGATCGATCTTAGCTTTGATTTCTTTCAAAATTGTGTCCGCCACTTCTCTGACATCCTGGTTGCGAATCATGGCCGAAGCAGCCCGTTCATGGCCGTTGCCACCCAAGGAACTAAGAATCTCGTTTACTTTGAGGTTACTGCTGCCGCTGCGGGCAATCACATAAATCTTGCTCTGCATTTGAGCGATCACAAAAATAGCATCGCATTCTTCCATCTTGAAGATACGATAAGCCAGCAGATCGAGTCCAGGGATAAAGGCCTTGCCCTTGTGAATCGCCAGGGTGACATCCAAGCCGTTTATATGATAAGCCTCGGTATTCTCGATCAGGTTCTGTAGTATTTTGCGCTGTTGGTCGGAAATAGGTGCATCCATGAAAGTCGCCACAATTTTCAAATTAGCCTTTTTTTGCAGCAGGTAGGCTACTGCCTGGGCATCCCGTTCGGTGGTGCCGGGAAACAAGAGACTCCCGGTGTCCTCATAAATTCCCAAGGCCAGAATGGTAGCTTCGAAAGGGGTTATGTGGATGCCGGCCGCCGCTATTTTCTCCACCATGATGGTGGTGGTGGCTCCGATAGGATGCAGCTCGGTTATGCTGCCGACAATATCCCCTGCTTGTTGGGGATGGTGATCATAAACATGAAAGTCGATCGCCGGGTTCTGGTGGAGCGGCTCCAGTTGGGCCATCCTCCCGGGGCTGGCGGTATCAACCAGGATCACCCTGGTAATCCTGGCCAGGTCAATCTCCCTTGGTATGCGCAAATCCAGGACGTCCTTATACAGGGCCATGAACTGCTTGATTTTCCCCGGCATGGTTCCCGGTATCACCATTACCGCGCCCGAATATAATTTGCTGGCACCCACCATGCTGGCCAATCCGTCAAAATCCAATGCATTGTGCGAGGTGATTATTTCCATAACCTGTCTCCTCATCGATGGTCTTTGCATTATACCATATAGCCTGGTTATACCAACGTGGAAGTCTATAATGCTCCCATAGGGTGAGACAGTAAAACGAAAATCTAAGTTATACTAGCATCATGAGATCGAGAAGTAATCACACGCCAGAATTCAAAGCCAAGGTGGTCCTGAAGATTCTAACCGAAATCGAAACAGTCAACCAGAGCCGCCAAGTATGAGATCAGCCCCGTGGTTATCACCCGCTGAAAGAAGGAGTTCCTGGAACGAGCATCAGAGGTATTTAAAAAGGGCCCTTCTAAAGCCGAGATAGAACTCGCACAAAGTCAAGGACATATATCGGAACTTGAGCGCAAAGTGGGCCAGCTTACCTATGAGGTAGACTGGTTGAAAAATTACCTACACAAATCCTCGGACCTGACTGGAAGAAAAAAATGCGTTATTTCAGTGATCCCGGCCCGACCATCAGCCGACAGGCTGATTTGCTGGGCATAAATCGCAGCAGTATTTATCGCAAACCTCCCCAGGAGAAGGTCATTTCCGACGAGGACTTGTTTACAGTGCGCAGAATCGATGAGATACACACTGCTTACCCCACTTGGGGCTATAGAACTATTACTAAGATTATTCGGCACGATGACAAGATCCTGGTTAACCGTAAAAAGGTTCGCAGAATGATGAGATTCATGAGCATTTATACCATCTACCCCAAGCCTAATCTCAGTAAACGCTGCCATGCTCAGTATATCCGTACTTATTTGCTTAGGAATCTTCATATCGAACGCCGGGATCAGGTATGGGGGATCGATATCACCTATATTAGAATGCCCAAGGGTTTCATGTACCTGTTTATCATAATTGACTGGTACAGCAGACGTATCGTTGATTACGAACTATCCAGCACCCTGGAAAAGTCCTTTGTTCTGGACTGTTTAAAACAAGTGTTGAGGAAGCGCAAACCAGAAATAATCAATGGTGATCAAGGCGGCCATTTTACCAATCCTGCCTATATCGAGCTTCTGGAGGGAAGCCGAAGTTAAAATCTCCATGGATGGCCAGGCATTGCCAAGCTTATCCCAGCTGCCTGATAATATCCAAACAGGAAAGGAGATTAACTAAGAAATCTACCAAACGTGTCTTGACAACGGGGGGGGGCATTATGCCTTACACCTGAATTCTTGAGTCCGTTTACTAGATCATATACATGTTCATAATCTCTAATATCATAAAACACTGGTATCATCTGATCTGCTTCATCATCAAAATATGTATTAATTTTGGTAAAATATTTAGCAAACTTTGTTTCGGCTAATTCATCGAACCCGGAATTCTCTCCGACTAGTTGAGCAATTGATATCTTACCGAATTCTACTCTACCAATTCCATTTCGACCGATCTTTTTTGTTATCCGTTTAATTGATTTGATATCTTGTTTTTTTACGATTCTATTATTGGAGCTGTTAAAAATGACTATGCGTTCACTGGTTACAAAGTAGATTGTTCTTTTTCTTATGTAGTATCTCATCAAGACCCTGCCAACCATGAAAAAGAATAGAATAAAAGTAATAAAAAGAATAATAACCCCAACTTCAAATATACAATGTCTGCCAGTCAGCAACTTGTTTATTAAAGGCCATATGCATAGAGCACCAATCGAAAAATAAAACATATCCCATATAGTAAAGATAAAATTTGCTTGCGGATATCCCGCCCAAAGAACTTGCTCATCTTTATTCAAGTACTGATTGATACCATATTTCCCCTCCACTTTTATACCCCTTTCCACCTTATATATTACCAACCAAAAACCCATGTATGACTTTGATTAGCATGAGTCTCAGCGGGGAATGGAGAGGACTTTACCCCAGCTGTTATTGTGTGCCCGTTATAACCGTTGCCTTTATTGTATTCACCTCCAACGCCAACAGGAATTATCATGGCATTACCAGATCCGCCGCCATTTGTTCCCCAGCCACTTAAATCATGGATTGAATTGGCATTTGTCGTAGAATATGAACCACCTGCACTTATACTAGGTGTTCCACCAGTATCCTGGACAAACGGCGTTGATAAAGATTAAGACGATAGTAATGAATGCTACTTTTTTAGGGACCTTGCATAATATCATGGTCTTATCTCTCCAGTTTCTAGTTATACTGTTATATCCAACTTGTTATATCCAACCTCCGATAAACTATTCTACGAGGTATTCTGGCAGCCATTTTTTCCAAGATATCTTTTATCATCATAATCAACTGTTGTTTTTGTTTAACCGACAAACGTACTCAATATTAATGATGGAATTAGTATTCATAATTTCGCTATTCAGTTTGAATTCAATTAGTCTGCGCCACCTATGGTGAGTAAACGGGCTCCGGTATCCATCCCCCAGGAAAGCGCTTTTTACATTTCCGTGTAACCCAACACCCCGGTATAACGTGGAGAACGAGGTGCCCGTCCCCATGTGTCAGAAGTTCCTCTGGCTGTCCAGCAGGATGGTCACTGGGCCGTCATTCTCAATAGCTACCAGCATGTCAGCTCCGAACACCCCAGTCCCCACGTTCAAGCCCCGACCTCGGAGCCAGTCAACACAATAATCAAACAGGGCTTCAGCCCGGGCCGGTTCCTCGGCCTCGGTAAAACTGGGCCGGCGGCCCTTACGGGCATCTCCAAATAAGGTGAACTGGCTGACCATCAATACCGAGCCCCCGGTGTCCAGCAGAGACCGGTTCATCTTGCCCGCCTCATCCTCAAATATCCGCAGGTTTATGATCTTGTCCATCATATAATCGGCATCGCGCTGCCGGTCACCCTTTTTTATACCGAGCAACACCATTAATCCCTTGTCAATGTGTGACTCCTCAACATTATCGACAACCACCCGGCTGTGTCGGCTTCTTTGTACAATCGCTCGCACGGTTTACACCTCTGGCACATTGGAGTAGTTGCCCGGCGCATCGTTGTTGACCCCATTCTTCCCCGGCACAACGGCCTGCCCCTTGAGCAACTCGAGCTCTTGTTCGTATTTTTGGTTTTCCTTGACCAGTTTTCGCATCCTCTGCCCAGTTTTAAATGCCCGGTAGCTGTCCAACAGAAATGTTATCAACGCCCCCGCACATGCCGAGGCGATAACCACTATCGCCAAGGATAATTCGGCTGTTTGCCAACTGATAAACCGCACCGATACTTGGGTATCATTCTGGAATATGAATAACAGCATAGCAGCAATAAAAGCAAGGGCCGCCAATAGATAAGCATTCAGCATATTATTCTCCCTTTCCTATTCATCATAATGACATTTTATCACCCAAATACTTCGATTTCGATCAAATAATTCCTCTATCTTCTAGCTGATAAATTATGAGTCATGATCATCAGCGAAAACAAGGGCCTTCTCTAGACGAGAAGGCCCTGCACGAAATATTCTTTGCGGTTTACCCTACCCTCTTTGTCTTATCTCATAATACATGGGGCTTGCTATGCAGATGGAAGAATAAGCGCCATAAACAAAACCGATCAGC
>JAAYJY010000042.1 GCA_012522705.1 Syntrophomonadaceae bacterium
AACAGATGCGGGTGAATCAAACTCAAATGATGCAGATGATGGAAGGCATCATGACCTCGGGTTATCAGCAGTTGGAGCAGGCGGCCGGGACCATAAACAAAGAGATAACCAAGAAGGTCGAGGAAGTTACCAAAAAGTAAATCACGGACGACGGGCATTAGTATAAAACATAAACAACAGACGCAACAAATGCGTCAAATGCAACAGAGAGATCCTGCTTAAGAACGGAGGGGAAAACCCCTCCGTTTTAATTTGTCCGGACTATACCCATGTCCTTTGTGAAACAATAACGACCCCTAATCGCATAAGTTGCCCAAAGAGAGAGATGATAGATAAATGAAGAAGATGCTGCCGCTCATGGCAAAGGAAGGACCGTCTGCTATGATCCTGGTGATAATCCGTACCCTGATCCTGTATACCGCCATAGTAGTGCTCTTGCGACTGATGGGCAAGAGGCAGGTGGGCGAATTGCAGCCCTATGAACTGGTGGTGATCATCATGATTTCCGAATTGGCCGCGATTCCCATGCAGAACACCGGTATCCCTCTCATCAACGGTTTGATTCCAATCTTCGTTCTGGTAACCGCAGAGATTACCCTCTCCTATATTTCCCTCAAGAGTGTATGGGCCAGGGGAGTCATCTGCGGCAACCCCAGCGTTTTGATAGAGAATTCCCGCATCGTGGAGTCTGAACTGCGGCGATTGCGGATAAACCTAAACGATCTGCTGGAACAACTGCGCCAGAAAGGGGTGCCGGATGTGGCTGACGTGGAGTTTGCCATCCTGGAAACCAGTGGTGAACTCAGCCTGATCCTGAAATCGGCGTTGAGGCCCTTGCAGCCTCAGGACATGGGTATTTGGCCCGCTTATGAAGGTTTACCGGTGACCCTGATTATGGACGGAAAGGTTATGGAACAGAATTTGACCAAGATCAATCGGGATTTGGCTTGGCTTAAACAGGAACTGGCCACTTCCGGGGTCAAGTCCCACCAAGATATTTTCTTCGCCACCCTGGACAGCAAAGGACAGCTGTACTATCAGGTAAAAGAAGTCCAATTGGGCAAATTGTAAGGGGAAGATAAAACCATGCGGTTACTGATCGGTGTTTTGACAACCTTTATACTATTGATGGTTTCGGGTTTTTGGATCAACCACTGGCTGTTGGATTCATCCCTCCATCTGGTGGGGCAGGCAGAAGCGGTGAGCCGGCAGGTGGAGGCCGGGGACTGGTCAGAGGCCCTGGCCGAGGCCGAAATGCTGGAGCGGAAATGGGAACAGGAAGCCAAATGGTGGCCGGTCTTTTTGGAACACCAGGAGATGGACAATATCGAATTTGCCCTGACCCGCTGCCAGGAATACGTTTCTTCCCAGGATCATGCCCTGGCCATGGGACAGCTGGCCGAGATCCGGCTGATGATCGAACATATACCCAGCAAGGAAGAGGTGAACCTGATAAATATTTTCTAAATTATGTCCATCTCGGCCTGAATGGGGACTTCTACCGATGAAATCGGTTTAAAATGACTGGAGTATCAGCCTCATTCTGGTAGAATATACAGAAGTGCCGGCATCCATGACTGCCAAGGGAAACATGACCGGCGTCAGCAGTGCACCGAGTCATCTTATCGTGGGGCTGAATCAGCAGCGTACTGATCAATTTATCGCAGGGCTGAATCAGCGGCTTAATGATCTATCATGTGTTGAGGCTGAATATGAAACTGGCGATTTTTGATTTTGATGGGACCTTGCTGCAAAAAGACACTTTACCCTGCTTGAGTAAGGAATGGCTGAGGCAGGGCCGCTCCCGACTGCGTTGCTACTCCATATGGGCGGCGGTATTGCCGGTGTTGCTGGCTTACAAACTCAAGCTTATCTCCAGGGAAAACATGAAGGGCCTGGCCTTCAAACATTTTAACCGTTTGTATACCGGGATGAGCCGGTCAGAAATAGAGGAATTCTTCCGCCAGTCCTATCCTTATTTGAAAACCCATTTCAATCCCGCCGTCCTGGAGGAGATCGAATCCGCCCGCCGGCAGGGTTATTATTGTGTGCTGGTGTCAGGTTCCTACCTGGAATTGTTGACCATCATCGGACTCGATCTGGGTATGGACACGGTGCTGGGAGCCCAATTGGCCTATCGCCACAACGTCTATGACCACCGCGGAGATACCCGGTTCGTGGACGGTCAGGCCAAACGCAGCATGTTGCTGGAGACTTTCTCCGACCATGAGATCGATTGGCAGGCCAGCCGGGCTTATGGCGACAGCCTTACCGACATCTATATTATGGAGACAGTAGGGGAGAAGATAGCAGTCCGGCCTGATCCCCATCTGCTGGATTATGCCGATCAAAATGGATGGAGGATAATGGGCTAGGGAGGGATATTAAAGGGTATGGAAATATTAATATAATACCGGTGAACATTTGCCGTTAGGCAGGAATACGGGTAATTAGAGTCGAATTGCACAATTGGTAGATTTTTCTCCGAGTCTGGGCCTCTGCAGCCAAAAGGAAAGGTATGAGGTTCAGTCCAAAAGGTACAAGCGGAAACAAATGTGCCTCCCGCATTCGGAAAGGAGAGTGAAAATGGATCAGATCCAAACGGAGTCGTATCTGTGCCAATGCAGGTCCGGCTTTTTAGCGTTTGGAATGGTGAGGAGGAACAACCCCTAAAGAAACTATCTAAATTATAAGTGTTAAGGAGGAATGGTCTTGTTTAGTAAGAGAAGGTTTATTACTCTGGCCATGGTCATGGTTTTCATGCAGGCGCTGGCAGGGTGCAGCCAGCAGACTGCCCAAACGCCGGCCCCAACCCCCCCGGAGGTACAGGCACCGGCCAATCCGGATGTCATTCTGGCCACCACTACCAGTACCCAGGACAGCGGTTTGCTGGATGTTTTAGTTCCCAAATTTGAAGCCGATACCGGTTATGTAGTCAAAACCGTATCAGTTGGTACCGGGGCCGCTTTGGCCATGGGCGAAAAAGGCGAGGCCGACGTGTTGTTGGTCCATTCACCAGCCGCAGAAATGGAACTGGTGGAAAAGGGTTTTGCCACCAACCGCATGCTGGTTATGCATAATGACTTCTTATTTATAGGACCTGAAGCTGACCCGGCTGGAATTAAAGGTCTTAAGAGTTCCGCTGAAGCATTGAAAAAAATCAAGGATACCAACAGCATGTTTATTTCCCGCGGTGACAAATCGGGAACCCATGTCATGGAATTGAACCTGTGGAAAGCAGCGGAAATAACCCCGGCAGTTGGTGCCAATTACCAGGAAGCCGGACAGGGAATGGGCGCTACCCTGACCATCGCCAACCAGAAGAATGGCTACACTCTTACTGACCGGGGCACTTACCTGGCCCAGAAGAAGAACATCGCCCTGGTTCCCATGGTGGAAGGCGAGAAAGCCCTTTTGAACATCTACCACGTCATGACAGTGAACCCTGAGAAGTGGCCCAAGGTAAATGCCGAGGGCGGCAAGGCCTTTGCCGATTTCATGGTGGCACCGGCAACCCAGGAGATCATTAAGACCTTCGGAGTAGATAAATTCGGTGAGCCTTTGTTCTTCCCGGATGCTGGCAAGAACGAGAACGAATTAGACAAGGCAGCCTAGCAGCAATAACTTCAATAGGGATGTGAATATGTGGAACTGATCTGGGAAGGCCTGGTCCAGGCATTCTATTTACTAATACACTTGGACCCAGCGATAATGGAGGTGACTTTGCTTACGCTCAAGGTCTCCGGCTCCGCCACCATAATCAGCGTCTTGATCGGTGTCCCCCTCGGCTGGCTGCTGGCTTTGAAAAGGTTTCCAGGCCGCAACTTCCTGGTCAGCCTGGCCAATTTCGGGATGGGACTGCCGCCGGTGGTGGTGGGTCTATGGGTCAGCATCTTTCTCTGGCGTTCAGGCCCTTTCGGTGCGTTCAACATTATTTATACCCCTTATGCCATCGTAATAGCGCAAGCGGTGATCGCTTCACCGATCGTGACTAGTTTTACCCTGGCCGCGATCCAGCAGATCCATCCCCGCATCCGCATGCAATTAAAAGCATTGGGCGCCAATCAGCTTCAAACCCTGTGGAGTCTGGTCAAGGAAGCACGGTTGGGATTGCTGGCCGCGGTTATGGCTGGTTTTGGCGGCGTTGTGTCGGAGGTCGGGGCCTCGCAGATGGTGGGTGGAAATATCACCGGCCAGACCAGGGTCCTGACCACCGCTACCGTCCTGGAGGTCAATAAAGGCAATTTTGATGTTGCCATCGCCATAAGCATCATCCTGTTAATGCTGGCGTATGGAGTTACCGCTCTGCTTACCACCCTGCAGCAGTGGAGGAGAGAATCATGAGTATGGTGATCGAGATCCAGGACCTGATCCTGGTGTTGGGAGGCCGGACCATACTTAATGTTCCCGAATTCAGTTTGGAAGCCGGGGAATCGGTCAGCATTATGGGCCCCAATGGAGCTGGCAAGAGCAGTTTGCTGTTCGTCATGGCTCTATTGCAGACACCCACCAGTGGCAAACTGAAGTATTTTGGCAAAAGATTGGAGGAACACCCTCTTCTGGAATTACAGCGCCGCATGGCCATGGTGTTTCAAAAACCGATGTTATTGAATCTGAGTGTGGTGGAAAATGTCGATCTCGGCTTAAAATTCAGGGGCATCAACCGCAAAGAGAGAAACCGGCGGATACATGAAAGCCTGGAGCAGATGGAGGTCGACCATCTGGCACACCGCCGAGCCCGCTCTCTATCGGGCGGAGAAGCCCAGCGAGTAGCCATCGCCCAGGCTCTGGTAGTAGAACCGGAGATAATATTTTTGGATGAACCTTTCTCCAATCTGGACAAGGAGATTAGAGAGGAGCTAATGATCCATATCGACCAACTCCTAAGAAAGAAACGGATCACCACGGTGATGGTGACCCATCATCGCCGGGAAGCGGATGTCATGACCGATGCCGTCTACTGGATGGAGGATGGGGCCATCGTCAGCAAGGAACCGGTCCAGCGAAAGGACTGCACTGTGTATCCCAGAGCAGAACGATGATACGCAAGGCCCTTAAGTAGTCAGACAGCTACGCCAATAAACACAGTGTGGCGCCATCTCTTTTTGGGATGGGGCCTTTATATTCTATGTGGTACAAATCCAAACAGGGTGTCCAGCGCGGTTATCTATCTGTCATATACGGGTGGGGTGGGGCTGGTCTTACCCAATTCCCCTAAGCCGACCGATTTATAATAGTATATGAAGAAAGGATAGTAATCCCGAAGGAGGGGAATACACTGCCGGACAGATATGAGATAAAAAGGGTGCAGTTGATCAACGGTGAGACTATCGGATACCGGGAAGCGGGCAGGGCTGGCCCGCCGGTGGTTATGCTGCATGGCAACATGACATCCTCCAAGCATATGGAGATACTGATGGCGAGGATGGAAGAGCGGTATAAAATATTTGCTCCTGATATGCGCGGTTTCGGCGTTTCTACCTATAACCAACGCATCGTCTCCCTCAAAGACCTGGCTGATGATATAAGATTCTGGGCGGACAGCCTGGGACTGCATCGTTTTGCGCTGGTGGGCTGGTCGGCCGGGGGCGGAGTGGCCATGCAGATGGCGGCCGACAATCCGGATCATGTTGATTAACTGGTGTTGATAGACTCGGTGGGGGTGAAGGGCTATCGTTTGGTCCGCAGTGAGGCCAGTCCGATAGATTCCAGGGCGGTACGAAGACTGGGTTCCAAAGTGACCAACTGGGGCCTTGAACACATGAAAGAATATAATGTTTACCCCAACCGGGAATTTGTCCGCCAGATGTGGGATAGGGTGATGTACAACAAAAACCGGCCTGACGAGGAATTATACGAGGAGTACCTGGATGATGCCATGACCCAGAGAAATGTGGCTGATCTCCATTATGCCCTGCTCCGTTTCAATATTTCCAACGAGCACAATGGACTGGTGCCCGGTAATGGCCGGGTAAAGCTTATAACCGCTTCCACCCTGGTTCTGCAGGGGGACCGTGATTTGGTAGTACCGCCCTTCACCGGCGAAGAGATAGTTGCCGCCCTGGGCAAGGCTCGGCTGGTAATCCTGCCCGACTCGGGCCATGCGCCCTTGATAGATTGCATGGATGAATTGGTACAAAACCTGGAAGACTTCATATAGTGAGATGGTGGTTGGATTTAATGATATACCCGTCGGATTTTGACCCGGGCGCCAATCGTGTTAAAATTAAACATGAGTTAGTTAGGCCCCAGACATATAACGGTCACATCCCGTCACGCGCACTGTTGAAATCGACCCAATAAAGGAGGATGAGAACATGCCTGATTTTGGAAATGCCTTTTCCGGCCTGACCAGGGAACGCAAGCTTACAGATGCCGAATTGATCAGGGCTATCCGCTTCATGATCGCGGCCGAGTATGAAGCCGTCCAGCTCTATATGCAGCTGGCCGAGGCCATCGACAACGAACTGGCTATCGAGGTCCTTAAGGATATCGCCGATGAAGAAAGGGTGCATGCCGGCGAGTTTCTCCGGCTCTTGAAGGAATTGGATCCGGAAGAAGAAGAGTTCTATCGTGAGGGTGCCGAGGAGGTAGAAGAGGAGATCGAGAAGCTCAAAAAGAGGTGAGGGGGCAGGCCCGCTTCAGATATAAAGCAGCAGGTCCTCAAATTGCTGCAAACGATAGGTGGCCAGTTCGCAGCGGACCGCATAGCCGATGGCGGCACAATCCATATTGGCTGCCAGGGCGGCTTCCACGCCGGATTGGGCGTCTTCGACCACCAGGCAGCAGCGGGGTTCGATACCCAAATAGTCGCTGGCTTTTAGAAATACTTCCGGATCCGGTTTGGATCGGGTGATATTGGTGCCGTCGGAGATAGCATCAAAATAATCCTCCAGGCCCAGCTGTCGTAAAATGAATTTGGCATTCTGGCTGGAAGAACCTATAGCGACCTTAATACCTTGGGCCTTGATCAGGTCCAAGGTATTCTTTACGGCGGGGCTAAGATCCCGGGGAGACATGCCCTGCAGCAGATCACGGTATAGCTGGTTTTTTCGTTCCGTCATTGCTGCCTTGGCTTCTTCCGAGTATTCCCCGCTGCGGTCTCCCAGTATGATCTCCAGGCTTTCCCGGCGGCTGATACCGCGAAGGCGATTGTTAATGGTTTCATTGAATTCAACCCCGATTTCCCCGGCAATCTGTTTCCAGGCCAGGTAGTGGCTGTGGTCGGTACTGCAAATAACTCCATCCAGGTCGAAGATGATAGCTTTATACTTCATGGCTGCCTCCGTTTATCGGCCCTCCGCGAACTTGTGGCGGTCTGGTGATAGTCAGAATGTCCTCTAATACATACTCCTGATCGTAGACGGTAATTTTCCTGGCATCTCCGCTTTCCAACCTGAGAATGCACTGGTCCGGGCCGACCTTGACCATGATCCGGCTGCCCTCATAGGACAGCTTAAAACTGTATCCGGTCCAGGGGCGGGGCAGAGCGGGCGCTAAATATATCCCTTCTTCCTTGAGGCGGAAACCGCCGAATCCGTAGACTACCGCCATATAATTGCCGCCCATATTGGCGACGTGAATACCGTCGGAAGTGTTGCGATGTCCATCCTCCAGGTCCAATCTGGCGGTGAGTTGGTAATAAGCGAAGGCCTTGTCGGGCATCCCCAGCCGGGCTGCCATCACGCTGAAAATACAGTAAGACAGGGAAGAATCATGGGTGGTGATCCTCTCATAATAACGGAAAGAATTCAACATGGTCTCTTCCGACTGGGCATCCTCCATAATAAAATGGGCCATCAGCGTGTCGGCTTGTTTACAGATCTGGTGGCGGTACAGATACAAGGGATGATAATGGAGCAGCAAGGGGAACTTGTCCCGGGGGATAGTGGCCAGGTCCAATTCCCTTTTTTGCAGGAAGGAGTCGTCCTGGGGATTGATCTTCAGTTGGTGATCATAAGGCAGGTACATAAGGTTGGCCGCTTCTTGAAACGCGACAATCTCATCTTCCCTTAAATCCAGCCTGGCGGTCAAATCCGCCCAACCATCGGACCCCTGAAGCAGTCGGTAAAACTTGACCGCCCAGCGCAGGTTGTACTGGGCCACGA